>NZ_DASURI010000043.1:0-2428 GCF_036280135.1 Longimicrobium sp. | reverse complement strand
GTGCCAGGACGAGCGCCAGGACGAGCGCCATCCGCCCGCCCCAGAGCACGGCGGCCAGCAGCGTGGCGAAGGGGATGGGGATGAGCTCCGGCGGCAGGCCAAAGCGGCCGATGGGCGAGGCGATCCCCGCCACGGCCAGGATCAGCGCGCCCAGGAAGAGGATGGAGCGGTCGTCGTGGTAGATGCGCGGACGCACGATGAGCAGCAGGGCGCCCACGATCATCAGCAGCAGGGCGTTGAACAGCACGGCGCCCAGCACGCGCAGCACGCCGCGGGCGCCGGGGTTGTCCGTCCGTTGCCCCTGCATGGCCGTCTGGTACGCCCGCAGCCGCTCCACCTCGCGCTCCGTCACCTGCTCGCGGGCGCCCACGATGCGCTGTCCGGGAAGGATGCGCTCCTGCACGCTGTCCACGGCCGCCGCCGCCCGGGCCCGCGCGGCGGAGGTCAGCGCGTCGCTCTCCGCCAGGGAGGGGCGGAAGTAGCGGACGAGGAGCAGCCGCTGCAGCTCCGCCGCGTCCACCCCCGCGTCCGACGGCAGGCGGGCCTGCGCCGCGCGGTAGAACTGGTCCGCCGTAAAGACGCTGTCCGCCGCCAGCAGCCGCTCGCCGCCGGGGAGCCCGCGCACCCGCACGGCAGACACGCCCCCGCGCGCCGGCGACCCCGCCGCCACGCCGCGGGGAAACAGGTCGCGCACGGCCTGCTCCGCCGTCACGCGCAGCTGCTGACGGCGCGCGGGGTCCACCAGCGCGTCGATGGTGCCGCGCGTGCTGGGGATGCGGGCCGCGTCCAGGGCGCCGCGGACGGCCTCGGGCTCCGCGCCGGGGGGGATGGCCACCAGCACGGCGTCCACGGCCGCGAAGAACGACCGCAGGCCGCCCACGACGCTGTCGCCGGCGGCCGGGCGGTACTCGTAGACGGGCGGCACGCCGCGGGCGGCCTCTTCCCGCTCGCGGCGCAGGGCCTCGGGGGCCTTGGGCACGCTGAACGCCACCTCGGCGATCACGTCCTCGCGCGCCACCACGCCGCGCTCCAGCACGGGCACGTCCGCCGTCTGCGCGCCCGGGAACAGCAGGTACACGCCGATGGCCACGGCCAGCAGCAGCGCCCCGCGCATTGCGTGGTGCAGCGCCCGCGCCGCGCGCGACCGGGGCGCGGGCGCCGCGGGCTCGCGCGGAACGGCGCGGCGCTCGGGGAAGCCGCGCTCCCCGGGGCTCGGCATCAGCCCTCCCGCTGGGGGTCCCCGCTCTCGTCGCCGCGGGCGGCGTCGTACGCGCGGATGATGTCCTTGACCAGCCGGTGGCGGATGACGTCCGCGCCCGACAGGTAGCTGAAGGCGATCCCCTCGATCCCCTTGAGCACGTTCTCGATCTCCACCAGGCCGCTGTCCTCCCGGCGCGGCAGGTCCACCTGTGTCTTGTCGCCCGTGATGACGGCCTTGCTGTTCAGGCCCAGGCGCGTGAGGAACATCTTCATCTGCGCGCGGGTGGCGTTCTGCGCCTCGTCCAGGATCACGAACGCGTCCTGCAGCGTGCGGCCGCGCATGTATGCCAGGGGCGCGATCTCGATGGCCCGGCTCTCCATGGCGCGGCGCAGCCGGTCCGGCGGAATCATGTCCTCCAGGGCGTCGTACAGCGGGCGCAGGTACGGATCGATCTTCTCCTGCAGGTCACCCGGGAGAAAGCCCAGGTTCTCGCCCGCCTCGACCGCGGGACGCGCGAGGATGATGCGCTTGACCCGCTTGCGGAAGAGCGCGTCCACGGCCATGGCTACCGCCAGGTACGTCTTGCCCGTGCCCGCCGGCCCGATGCCGATGACCACGTCGTTCTCCTCGATGGCCGTCAGGTACTTGGCCTGGCCCTCGGACTTGGGGCGCACGGTCTTGCGCGGCCCGGGGACCACGACGGGCGCCGCGTCGGCCACCGTGCGCACGCCGTTCTCCGACCCGGCCGCATCGTAGAAGCGCGCCACGTCATCGGTGCCGAAGGGCACACCGTTGCGGGCCATCTCCACCATGTGCTGCGCCACGGGCACTGCGCGCTCCACGTCCTTGAGGTCGCCCGAGAGCAGCAGGTGGTCGTCGCGCAGCACCACGCGCAGGCCGGCGCGCTTGCCCAGCTCCAGGAGGTTGGCGTCGTTCACGCCGCTCAGGCTGAGCGGGTCGGCGCCCTCGGCGGGGATGCGGTGCTGGACCGCCGCGTTGTTCGTATCTGCCATCTATTCCTGATCCTTCGCGGAATCGTCCGTCGTGTATCTCGTGTGTCCGGTCTTTGGTACTGCTTCTTCTCGATCTGCAACGTCTGCGAGGACGCGAGATTGAACTTCAACTGCGTACGGCAGGTGTGGGCGTGCCCCTCCGCTGCGCTCCGGGTCGGGCTGCGCGCGCCGTAGGCAACGATACGACTGTTGCCAACGGCGCCGGGCCACCTCC
>NZ_DASURI010000042.1:0-6089 GCF_036280135.1 Longimicrobium sp. | reverse complement strand
ACCTCCACGACGGTAACGCGCGTGCCCAGCTTCTGGTACATCATCCCCAGCTCCATCCCGATCACGCCCCCGCCGATGATGGCGAGCGACGCAGGCACTTCCGTCAGGTCCACGGCCTCGCGGGCGGTGATGACGCGCCCGCCGTCCGGCTCGAACCCCGGCAGCGTCGCCACGCGCGCGCCCGTGGCGATGACGATGGCCTTCGCCGCGGTCACCGGGCGCGTGGAGCCGTCCGCGGCCGTGATCTCCACCGCGTCGCGACCGATCAGTCGCGCGGTGCCAGCCGCGATGTCGCCGCCCGCGTTGCGGATGAGCGTCGCCACGCTGCCCGTGAGCCGCTGGACGATGCCGGCCTTCCACTGCTGCGTGGCGGCGAAGTCGATCTCCGGCTCCCCGATGCGGATGCCCATCGTCCCCGCGTGGCGGATCTTGTCCACCAGGCCGGCGGCGGAGATGAGCGCCTTGGACGGGATGCATCCCCAGTTCAGGCACACGCCGCCCACGTTCTCGCGCTCCACCACCAGCGTGCGCACGCCCAGCTGTCCCAGTCGGATGGCCGCCGTGTACCCCGCCGGCCCTCCGCCGATCACGATCGCGTCGTATCCGCTCGCGTTCATCCTCGCCTCCATGGGCAGCATGCGACCGATCGGTCGCGTCAAGATCAAAAAAAGAGAGGGCGGCGCCGTTCAGGCGCGCACCCGCTCGTCCAGGTACGTCCGCATGGCGTCGGCCGCGCGGTGCGCGTGCACCCCGTCGTTGTACAGCCGCGAGATGGCCACGCCGCCTTCCAGCGTGCAGATCAGGAGCGTGGCCAGCGCGTCGCCGTCCACGTCCGCGCGCACCTCGCCGCGCGCGATGCCCTTGCGCACGGTCTGGCGGATGAGCGTGCGCAGGCCGTCCATGGCCGTGCGCGCGCGGTCGCGCAGGGCCGGGCTCTCGGCGTCGTCCGTCTGGACGGCCGTGTTCATCATGGGGCAGCCGCCCGGCACCGGCGGGTCGTCGTGCAGCCGCGCGAACACGTCGACAATGCCGTTCAGCCGCTCGACCGCGTGCTCACGCCCCTCGAGCGAGGTCGAGAAGCGCGCGGCCATCTGCCCCACGGCGTAGTCGAACGCCTCGAGCGCCAGCGCTTCCTTGCTCTCGAAGTGCCGGTAGATGCCGCCCTTTTGCAGCCCGGTGGCCTGCATGATGTCCGCCATCGACGCGCCCGCGAACCCCTGCCGGTTGAAGAGGGCCGCAGCCTGGCGGAGGATGTTCTCGCGGGTCTGGGTGCCGTTGCGCATTGCCGAACCGCAGGGAATAGGGAACAGGTAATAGGAATAGCCTGCAACTGCACGAGACCGATCGGTCTCAAAGATGATGCGGGAGCTGGGCAGCGTCAAGGCTTTCGCGCGACACAGGCCCCCAGCCGGAGCGGGTAAACCCGCCGCTCGGACAGCGGTAAGCCCTGTCTCGCGCCGACGCGCTCTGCGAACAGGGCTTCAACCGACCGGACCGTCGCCCCGGTGCACACACGGCGGCCTCCACCGGGGCAGTCCGCGCAGGCGGACTTCGCGACTTTCCAGCGGCGAATTCATTCGCTCCTGGTTCCGCTCGGGCTCGGCGACGGTCGCGTTCTCCGTTCGCCAACCAGATCCGACGATTCCGCCAATCCGCCCGATTCCGCCGATCGCCGATCCCGCCTACAGTTCCAACTCCCACGTCTCCGCGACGAAGGGGTGGCCGAACACGTGGTCCTGGCGCTCCACCGCGACGCATCGGAAACCGCGATCCGCGTAGATGCGACGCGCGGCGTGCAGCAGCTCGTTCGTGAACAGCGTGATGCGCCGATATCCCGCCTCGCGCGCGAAGGCGATGCACGCGTCCACGAGCGCCGCGCCAATGCCCAGCCCGCGCGCGGCCGGATCCACCAGCAGCAGCCGCAGCTTGGCGACACCCGCCTCCGGCCCGCGCGTCAGGAACACGCACCCCACCGGCTGTCCGTCGCGCTCCGCGATCCAGCCGCGCTCGCACGCCGCGTCGAAGTCGCGCACGAAGTTCTCGGCGGACTGCTCCACGAGCCGCGCGAAGGTCTCGCCCCAGCCGTACTCCTGGACGTAAAGCTCACGATGGCGCTGTACGACCCACGTCATGTCCTCCGCCAACGCCTCACGGAGCAGGAATGGATCGGAGCCCTGGGATTCGATGTTCATCACGTTCCCGGTCATCTGCGTCATGGTTCGCGGATGGTCGCCTGTGCGCCGCTGAAAGTGCGGCAAGGGCGGGCCTCGCGCGAGTCCGATGCGGGTCCGGATCGAGCGTGGTGGCAAAGTCCGCGACGCCGGAGCGATTGAAATCGCCGCTGGAAATTCGCGAAGTCCGCCTGCGCGGACTGCACCGGCGACGCCCTGCTCGGGCTCATTCTCCCGTCGGGTGGTGGCCCGTGTTGGTGCTTGAAGCCCCGTTCGCAGAGCGCGTCGGCGCGAGACGGGGCTTACCGCTTTCCCAGCGGCGGCTTTAGCCGCTCAGGCTGGAACTCACCCCCGCGCGTACGGAATCGCCCTACGCGACCGTGCGCGATTGCCGGATTGGGCGGCTTCGCGCATCTTGTTATCCTTGCGTGCGTTCCGCATCGCGACGACCCGTTGATCCGCATCCGCATGGAATCCCAGTCCCTTGGCCTGTTCGTGGCGTTCAGCGCCGGGCTGCTCAGCTTTCTCTCGCCCTGCGTGCTGCCGCTGGTGCCCAGCTACGCCACGTTCATCACGGGCATGAGCCTGGACGAGCTGGCGCAGGCCGAGGAGCGCCGCGCCCGCCGCGCCGTCATCGTGCACGGGCTGCTCTTTGTCTCCGGCTTTACGGCCGTGTTCCTGGCGCTGGGCGCGTCGGCCACGTTCCTGGGCTCGCTGGTGAACTACGCCAGCCGCGGCGTGGAAGTGGTGGGCGGCGCGCTGCTGGTGCTCTTTGGCCTCTACCTGCTGGGGCTGCTGCGGCTTCCGGGCGCCGGCCGCGAGTGGCGCATGCACCTGGCCGACAAGCCCGCCGGCTACCTGGGCACCGTGCTCGTGGGCATCACCTTCGGCGCGGGATGGACGCCGTGCATCGGGCCCGTGCTGGGCGGCATCCTTACGCTTGCCGCCACCCGCGGGACCATGGGCCAGGGAATGGGCCTCCTGGCCGTCTACTCCGCCGGGCTGGCCATCCCGTTCCTGGTGAGCACGGTGCTCATCGAGCGGTTCATGGGCGCGTTCATGCGCCTGCGAAAGTGGCTCAAGTGGATCAACCGGATCAACGGCGCCATGCTGCTGCTGCTGGGCCTGCTGATGATGTCGGGCGAGTTCTCGCGGATGGCGGCGGCGATGGCCGGATGGACGCCGGAGTGGCTCTCGTCCAAGATCTGACGCGGGCGTAAACGCTTGCGCCGGTTGCCGCCGCGGGTCAGATTCGGACCCGCGGCGGCTCGTTTATTCACACTGGACTCGACCTTTTGGCCATGCCCCAGCAGATCCGAATCCTCCTGGTGGACGACCACGCCGTGCTGCGCGCCGGCCTGCGGGCGCTGCTGGAGGCGGAGCCCGGGTTCATCGTGGTGGGCGAGGCGGGCACGGGCGAAGAGGCGGTGATGAAGGTCCCGCAGATTCGCCCCGACGTGGTGGTGATGGACCTGTCCATGCCCGGCATGGGCGGGCTGGAGGCCGTGCGGCAGATCAACGCGCTGGGCCTGCCCACGCGCGTGCTCGTGCTGACGATGCACGGCGAGGAGGAGCACCTGCTGCCCGTGCTGGAGGCGGGCGGATCGGGCTACGTGAACAAGCGCAGCGCCGACGAGGAGCTCATCGAGGCCATCAAGACGGTGGCCGGCGGCGACGTGTTCCTGTATCCCAGCGGCGCCAAGCTCCTGCTGCGCGGCCTCAAGCAGAAGGCCGAGCCGGGCGAGGACGATCCGCTGGAAAAGCTCACAGAGCGCGAGCGCGAGGTGCTGGGGTTCACCGTGGAGGGGTTCAGCAGCAGCGAGATCGGAAAGAAGCTGTTCATCAGCCCCAAGACGGTGGACACGTACCGCGCCCGCATCATGGAAAAGCTCAACCTGCACCACCGCAGCGAGCTGGTGAAGTTCGCCCTGCGGCGCGGGCTGCTCAAGGCGGACAACTGAACGGGCCCTCACGGGGAGCCCTCACCCGCTCTCCCAGGCTCGCACCCTCTCCCGCAAACTGCGCGGGAGAGGGTATAAACTTCGAACGGAGCCCGGGGCGCGTGAGAACGCTCATGCGGTAAACGCAGTTCTCCCTTCCCCCATGCAGTTTATGGGGGAAGGGTTGGGGATGGGGGGCGCCCGGCGGGCCGGCAGAACGTCCGCCGAACCACCCGGAGCTGAATTGCACGAAGTTTCCGCCGCGAACCTCGCTCGGGCACGGGGGTACCCGGTCCGATCCAGAGCCAATCCACCAGACGGAAGATAGAACGTTGGCGCGCAGGGTCGTCATCACGGGCGTGGGGATGGTCACGCCGCTGGGGAACAACGCCGCGGACACGTGGGAGGGCGTCAAGGCCGGCCGGTCCGGCGTGGGCCGACTCACCAAGTGCGAGCTGCCGGGCATCGCGCCCGAGATCGCCATCGCCGGCGAGGTCAAGGGGTTCAGCCCGGAGCCGGTGCTGGACCGCAAGGACGCGCGGCGCATGGACTGGTTCATCCAGTACGCCCTCGTGGCCGCGGACGACGCCATGCGCTCCGCCGGCTTCGACGGGCTGCAGCCCGTCCCCGACCCCGACGAGACGGGCACCATCGTGGGCAGCGGAATGGGCGGCCTGATCTCCATCATGGAGACGGCCGACATGGCGCGCGACAAGGGGCTCAACCGCGTGTCGCCGTTCTTCATCCCCGCCAGCATCATTAACCTGGCCAGCGGGCAGATCGCCATCCGCACGGGCGCGCGCGGACCCAGCTACGCGCCCGTGAGCGCGTGCGCCAGCAGCAACCACGCCATCGGCGAGGCCTTCCACGCCATCCAGCGCGGCGACGCCCGGATGATGCTGGCCGGCGGCACGGAAGCGTGCCTCACGCCCATCTCCTACGCCGGCTTCGCGGCCGCGCGCGCGCTGGCCAACCAGTACGACGCGCCCGAGACGGCGTCGCGCCCGTTCGACCGGCGGCGCAGCGGCTTCGTGCACGGCGAGGGCGGCGGCATCCTCGTGCTCGAGGACCTGGAGAGCGCCCGGGAGCGCGGCGCGCCCATCCTGGCCGAGATCATCGGCTTCGGGATGAGCGCCGACGCGTTCCACATCACCGCGCCGCCCGAGGACGGCGGCGGCGCGGCGCTGGCCATGAAGCGCGGGCTGCGCAGCGCGGGGATCGCGCCGGAAGAGGTGACGTACATCAACGCGCACGGCACGTCCACGCCCGTGGGCGACCTGGCGGAGACGCGCGCCATTCGCCGCGTGTTCGGGGCGCACGCGGACCGGCTGGCCGTTTCGTCCACCAAGTCGATGATCGGCCACGCGCTGGGCGGCAGCGCGTCGATCGAGGCGGGCGTGTGCGCGCTGGCCCTCAGGCACGGCGTCATCCCGCCGACGATCAACCTGACGGACCCCGATCCCGAGTGCGACCTGGACTACGTGCCCAACACGGCGCGCGATCAGGCGCTGGACGTGGTGATCAGCAACTCGTTCGGCTTCGGCGGGGCGAACACGACGCTGGTGATGCGGAGGTTCGACGGCTGACTGCAGGGAATAGGTGATAGGGAATAGGGAATAGCCTGCAACTGCGGGTTGCAGGGGAGAGCCTGCGACTGCGGGGAATAGGGGAACAGCCTGCGACTGCTGATGCGGTTGCGGGCTGTTTCGCGTGGGGGAGGATGCTTACGGAGTTCCAGCGAAGATGCGGGGTTCTACCGCGGGCGGAGGGCCCCCTCCCCCCGGCCCCCTGCCCCCGCTTCGCGGGGGAGGGGGAGAACTTCGTCGCATGGATCGGGTTGCCGAGCAGCAATTAGCCCGTAGAAGTATACACCCTCTCCCGCGCAGTTTGCGGGAGAGGGTGCGAGCGACAGCGAGCGGGTGAGGGCCCTACCGCCCCGCCCCCGTCATCCGCCGCACCTCCGTCAGCCCCTGCTGCG
>NZ_DASURI010000041.1:0-6938 GCF_036280135.1 Longimicrobium sp. | reverse complement strand
CGCCGCTGGCGCCCGTGATCACCACCACCTTCCGCTCGTCCCCCATCCGCCCCTCCCGCTGGTTCGAACCTGGTGCAGCCGATACGCTTCATCCGCAATCGGATCAAGCAGTTGCAGGCGACTCCCTATTCCCTATTCCCTATTCCCTGTTCCCTGTTCCCTACCGTCCGTCCCTACTTCCGCTCCCACCGGTCCGCGTCCCGCACCTTGTACTTCGCCAGCGTGCGCCGCGCGGCCTCGGACAGGTCGATCCCGAGCTGGTTGGCCAGCACGACGACCACGAACAGGATGTCGCCCAGCTCCAGGGCGATGTCGCCCTCGGGCTCGTCGGGCTTCTTGGTCTTGGGGCCGAACTGGTGGTTGATCTCGCGCGCCAGCTCGCCCACCTCCTCCGTGAGCCGCGCCAGGTTCACCAGCGGGGGAAAGTAGCCTTCCTTGAACTGGCCGATGTACGCGTCTACCTGCTGCTGGATCTCGTTCAGGTCCATGCGCTCCCCGCCCCGTGTCCGTCCGTTTCGTCGCCAGGCACCAACCTAGGCGTGTTCCCAAATGGAAACAAGGCGAGGGTCCGGCGCCGTGCGCCGGACCCTGCCCCTCTCGCCGTCCGCCCGGATCCGGGAGTGGGTCCCCCCGCGTGATCGGACCTCCCGGACGGCCGGGCCCCGCGGCACCCGCGCGGCCTTCCGCGGATGCCGCGACCCGCCGGCGCGCTGCGTCAGTCGCGCGTCCAGACGGTGGTGTTGCTCCACAGGATCTGCCGCCCGTCCGTGGACAGCACGCCCGTGAACGGCGCGTCGTCCCGGAAGTTGGCGTAGATCACCGGCCCGCCCACGGTCGCGGCCGAGCCGCTGGCGTCGGGACGCCCCGAGCCGGGCATCTGGATGGTCACCAGGTCGGCCTGGGAGCTGATGCGCGCCGAGCCGCTGTTCCAGCTGCCGTCGAAGGGAGTGCTCATGATGTGTGTCTCCGTTGTCTCGTGGATGATGGTCCGCGCGGGATCGTCCCGCCCGGTCGGTGGTGATCTCGTTTCCTCGAGGGAGGACGGGCGGCGGGCGGGCGGGCGCGTTCGCGGCGGCCGCCGCGGCGCTGCCGCACGCGGCGCATCCCGTGACCTGTTCGCCGCACTTTCTCCAGCCCGTGGCGGGCGGGCGAGGGGCGGACAGGCGATGACGTTCCGGGAACATGGCGCGCGGGTGGAGGTGAGAATCATCCGGTTCGCCGCGCCCGTGGGGCCGGCGCTTGCGTCGGTGGCGAAACGCGAACACATTCTGGCGCCTTCTCATCAACGTGATTTGCTGCGGGAGATCATCTAGCGGGTTGATTCAAAGGAATGCACAATCTTTTTCGATTGGAGCTGCTCGGAAGCCCCACATTTTCCGGCCCCGACGGGCCCGTGCGGGGACGGGCCGCCCACAAGCGCCGGATGGCGCTGCTGGCCGTGCTGGCGGTCGCCAGGGGACGTCCCGTTGCCCGCGAGCGGCTCATCGGCCTTCTGTGGCCGGAGCTCACGACGGACGCGGCCCGCCACAACCTGTCCGAGTCGCTGTACGTGCTGCGCAAGGAGCTGGGCGAGGGCGCCGTCTACGCGGTGTCGGCGGGCGACGTGACGCTGGACCTGGCGCGGGTGGCCAGCGACGTGGCCGAGTTCCAGGACCGGCTGGAGGCGGGGGACACGGAAGGCGCGGCGACCCTGTACCGCGGGCCGCTGCTGGACGGGTTCTACGTGGCCGACGCGCCCGAGTTCGAGCGCTGGGCCGACGGCGAGCGCGACCGGCTGGCGCGCGCGTACGCCCGCGCCCTGGAGGAGCTGGCCCAGGCGGCCGAGGCGGAGGGGAGCGTGCTGCGGGCCGTGGACTGGTGGCGGCGCCTGGCCGCGCACGACCCGTTCAGCCCGCGCACCACCCTTCGCCTGATGCGCGCCCTGGAGGCCGCGGGCGAGGCGCCCGCCGCCCTGCGCGTGGCGGAGACGCACGCCGCCCTGCTGCGCGAGGAGCTGGGGGTGGAGCCGGGCGCGGACGTGCGGGACCTCGTGACGCGCCTGCGCGCCGCGCCTCTCCGGCCTCCCGCGCCCGCGGTCGTCCGCGAGCCGGCCCGCACCGCTCCCTCCGCGCCGCCGGCGGTCACCGCTCCGGCGCCCATCCCCGCACCCGCGCCCGTTGCGCCACCGGCGCCGGCGGTCATCCCGGCCTCCCAATCCACCTCCGCGCCCGAATCCGCTTCACCGGCCGACGTGGAGGAGGAACCGCACGCCGCCCCGTCTCTCGAATCCGACGCGGAGCCCGGTGCGGACGTCGTTCCCGTTCCGGCCCCCGGTCCTCATCCCGGATCCGCGTCCCATCCTGTCTCGCGCGGGGACGACGGTGGCGCATCCCGATCCTCCGCCGTTCCCGTCGCGGCACCGGGCGCCCCGCGCGCGCCGACGGCCCGCCCCGCCGTCCCGCCGGCCGCGCGGCATCGGCGAACGGGGGCGCAGTGGGCGGCGCTGGGCGGCGTGATGCTGGGGATGCTGCTGTCGCTCCTCACGGGATGGAGCCGGCACCGCGACGCGGAGGGACCGGGGCCGGCGTACGACCCGCGCCGCATCGCCGTGCTGTACTTCGAAGACCTTACGCCCCGGGGCGAGCTGCAGTACCTGGCCGCGGGGCTCACGGAGCGGCTGATCCACGAGCTTAGCCAGGTGGGCGCGCTGGACGTGGTGTCGCGCGGCGGGGTGCGCCCGTACGCCGGCGCGGCCGTGCACATGGACAGCCTCGCGGCCGAGCTGCGCGTGGGCAGCGTGGTGGAAGGCACCGTGCAGCGCTCCCGCGACAGCGTGTGGGTCACCGTGGCCCTCGTGGACGCCAACACGCACCGCCGCCTGCAGAGCCGCGAGGTGGGCCGCCCGCTGGGCGACGTGGTGGCGCTGGAGCGGGCCGTGGCGGCGGAGGTGGCCGCCGCCCTGCGCCGCCGCCTGGGGACGGAGGTGCGGCTGCGCGCCGCGGCGGAAGAGACGCAGAGCGGCGAGGCGCGCCAGGCCCTGCTGCTGGCCGAGCAGCGCAGGCGCGAGGCGCGGGAGATGCTGGCGGGCGGCGACTCGCTGGACGTGGGCACGGCCGCGCGCCTGCTGGCCGGGGCGGACTCGCTGCTGGTCCGCGCCCAGGCCGCCGACCCGCGCTGGCCCCAGCCCGTGCTGCTGCGGGGCTGGGTGGACACCGACCGCGCGACGCTCGCGCGCGGCGCCGCCCGGGAGGCGTGGCTGCGCTCCGCCGGCGAGCGCGGCGGCCAGGTGCTGGCGCGCGGCGCCGCCCGCGCCGAGGCGCTGGAGCTGCGCGGCACGGCGCTCTACCGCCGCTCGCTCGACTCGCCCGACTCGGTGCGGCAGCGCGTGCTGCTGGACTCGGCGGAGCGCGACCTGCGCGGGGCCGTGGGCGCGCAGCCCACGCGCGCCAACGCGTGGAGCACGCTCAGCCAGCTGCTGCGCATCCGCGGACGCCTGGCCGAGAGCGACCTGGCCGCCCGCCGCGCCCTGGCCGAGGACGCCTACCTGGACGACGCGGCCGACATCCGCCACCGCCTGTTCTTCATCGCCCTGTGGCAGGCGGACTACGCCCGGGCGCGCACGGAGTGCGAGGCGGGCCGGGCCCAGTTCCCCGCCGATCCCAACTTCACGGAGTGCCGGCTGACGCTGCTGCGCAACGACCGGTCGCGTCCGCCGGATCCCGGCGCGGCGTGGCGGCTGGTGGCGGAGCTGGAGCGGATGGACCCGCCGGCCCGCGCCCGCGCCCACGGCCGATTCTACGCGCCCTTCTACCGGCGGATGGTGGCGGCGGCCGTTTCCGCGCGGGCGGGCGACGCGGACAGCGCCCGGGCGGTGGTCGCCCGGGCGCGAAGGGAGGTGGGGGCGGACCCCGGCCTGGGGTTCTCGCTGGACTACGACGAGGCGTGGGTGCGGCTGATGCTGGGCGACACGGCCGGCGCCCGCGCCCTGGTGGAGCGGATGACGCGCGCCCGGCCCGAGCTGCGCGCCTACCTCCAGGCCGATCCCCTGGTCCGCGCGCTGGAGGCGTCTTAGCCGGGAACCGTCAGGCGACGGGGTCCGGAGGGAGTGAGCACGACCAGGTGCGGCACCACGAGAGAAGCGCCGGCTTCCAGGGGAAGCGGCACGTACTCCGAGCTGGGCAGGTGCGCCACGGCGAACGCGGCGTCGGGCTCCGATGACGGCTGGAGCAGGACGTTCAGCACGGCCTGCGCATACGCGGGGCCCTTGTCGCCGTGCACCGACGCGTAGTACGGGACGAGAAACTTTTCTACCGCCGAAACGCTCCAGAATGCCGCGTCCGCCTTGTACGGGCCCGGGTACGGGGGCTGTGGCTCCACCTTCAGATCCAGCAGGTTCACACTCGTCTGGTCCGCGCCGATCACCGCGACGTTCAGCGTGGGCTCCGGGTCCGGGTCGGCAGGGCAATGGATCACGACCCGCTCATCCGTGGGCGAAGGCGGGTTTTCGTACACGACTTCGAACGTCGCGGGCTCGCCGGAGATGACGATCCACAATTCCTTGTTCCGCAGGCCGCTGGCTGCTTCGGCGATCTCGCGCAGGAGCTCGAACGGGACATTGAGCTGGGTCATGGTCCTCCTGAAGGGTGGGTGGTCCCCGCGTGGCCTTCGCCGCGTCGGTCGAAGACCAAGCTACCGGCCGTGCATCAACCCACTCTCAGCCGCGGCGTTGATCCGCCGATCCTTGTTCCCGCGCGAACCCTCTCCCTTCCCCCATGCCGCTTATGGGGGAAGGGCCGGGGATGGGGGGCGCTCCGCCCGGCCGTGATTCCCGCCTCCGCCCGCGTAATCCGTCCCCATCCGCGCGAGCCCTCCCGCGTCCGTTGTATCCGCCCGGCGCCCCGCATACATTGCCGCGCTTCCGGAATCCGACCCGTTCCGCTTGACCGTACAGGCAACCACGTGAGCGACAACACGCCGCGCGTCGGCATCATCATGGGCAGCCGCTCGGACCGCGAGACCATGCAGGAGGCGGCCCGCGTGCTGGACGAGCTGGGCATTGCGTACGAGATGGAGATCGTCTCCGCCCACCGCACCCCCGACCGCATGTTCCGCTACGCCGAGCAGGCCGAGGGCCGCGGCATCCAGGTCATCATCGCCGGCGCGGGCGGCGCGGCCCACCTGCCGGGGATGACGGCCGCCAAGACCGTGCTCCCCGTCATCGGCGTGCCCGTGCTGTCGTCCACGCTCAACGGGCTGGACTCGCTCCTGTCCATCGTGCAGATGCCCAAAGGCGTGCCCGTCGCCACCGTCGCCATCGGCAAGGCGGGCGCGGCCAACGCGGGGCTGCTGGCGGCGCGCATCCTGGGCAGCCACGAGCCGGAGATCCGCGCCCGCCTCACGGCCTACGCGGCGCGGATGGCCGAAGACGCCCTGCGACCGGAGCCGGCGGCATGACGGACCATCGACTGGACGCGCCCATCCTGCCGGGCGGCACCATCGGGATGATGGGCGGCGGGCAGCTGGGCCGCATGTTCGCCCTGGAGGCGCGGCGGATGGGGTACCGCGTCGTCGTTCTCGACCCGGGAAGCGACACGCCGGCCGCGCAGTTCTGCGACCACCACATCCGCGCGCCGTTCGAGGACGTGAACGCGTGCCTGGAGCTGGCCCGCCGCAGCGACGTCGTCACGCTGGAGTGGGAGAACGCCGACGTGGCCACGCTCCGCGCCATGCGCGAGCACGTGCGCATCCACCCCTCGCCGGACGTGCTGGAAGTGGCGCAGCACCGCGTGCGCGAAAAGGACGCGGCCCGCCGGCTGGGCGTGCTCACGGCCGAGTACCGCGCCGTGCGCACCCGCGAGGACCTGGACGCCGCCCTGCGCGAGATCGGCGCGCCCGCCATCCTCAAGACGGCGCGGATGGGCTACGACGGCAAGGGGCAGGCAGTCATCCGCGAGGCGGCCGATGCCGATACTGCATGGGCGGCCCTCTCCGGCGCGGACGACTTCATCCTGGAGGCCATGGTCCCCTTCCGGATGGAGGTCAGCGTGGTCTGCGCCCGCTCCGCCAGCGGCGAGATCTCCACCTTTCCCGTCGCCGAGAACGAGCACCGGCGCGGCATCCTGCACCTGTCCGTCGTCCCCGCGCGCGTGGAGCCCGCCATCGCGGACGAGGCGGCGCGGGTGGCGCGCACCCTCGCGGAGGGGCTGGGGGTGATCGGCCTGGTGGCGGTGGAGATGTTCGTCACGGCGGACGGGCGCATCCTCATGAACGAGATCGCCCCGCGGCCGCACAACTCCGGGCACTACACCTGGGAGGCGTGCCCCGTAAGCCAGTTCGAGCAGCAGCTGCGCGCCGTCTGCGGGCTGCCCCTGGGCGACGCGCGGCTGCTGCGGCCAGCCGCCATGGTGAACCTCATGGGCGAGGATTCAGGGACGGGGCTGGGCCGGCCCGGCGCCGCAAACGCGCTGGCCATCCCGGGCACGGCGCTGCACCTGTACGGCAAGGCCGAGGCGCGCCCCGGCCGCAAGATGGGCCACCTCACCACCCTGGCCGACACGGCGGACGAGGCGGCCCGTGCGGCCGTGGACGCCTGGGAGCGGATGACGCGCTGACCCAGCCCGGGCCGCCCTTTCCCGATCGCGATCAGGGGGATGATGCGCCCGGGCCGATTCCCTGCCGGCGTGCCGACCGTCCGCCGCGGGGAGCATCCTCTGGGGGGAGGAGCGCCCCGCGGAGAAGCGTCATCCTGATCGTTCGGGGCGAGGATGGCCTCCGCGGAAACACGTCATCCCGAGGAGCCGCCGCGCGATGCTCGCCCGCGGCGGCGAAGGAGCTTGTAGCCGGCCCACGGACCGTGTCTCCACGCGCGGACCGTCCCCGGGTCGATGAGGTGCCGCGGGATGCGGATCGGATCACGTGCGGAAGCCCCATCCCCGCCTCCACGAAAAAACGCGGATGCC
>NZ_DASURI010000040.1:0-3385 GCF_036280135.1 Longimicrobium sp. | reverse complement strand
TTGTCGACCGCGAGGCCACGTTTCTGTAACGGGCCGCGCACGCGCAGACGATTGATCCGGCAGATGATCTTCAGGGAGATGCCGCCCAAACCTTCGTGCGGCTAATCTGAAAGATTCCACCCGTGGGGCATTTCGTCAAGCGCCTCCACCACATGTTGTGTGCACGGTATCCACCCGGCACCAACGCGCCACGGCGGGAACAATCATCCTCCGCTGATCCAAGTCGCTGGGATCACTCGACTTATCTACACTCGGTCGGATGAGGATGATCCCGATCGCGCCACCGCCCGAACGGAAGCGCGCGGCGGCGGCCGGATCGGACGTCATCCATCGCGCACTTGGGGACGGATGCGTTCCACCGCGCCCGCCGATGCGCGGAGCCCGTCTGCTGTCCGCCCGCGTGGACACACGCGAAAGCCCCGCCTCGAGCGAGCGAGACGGGGCTTCGACTTTCTACGGGACGGCCGATCAGGCGCGTGAGCCGAATAGCACGGCTTCGGCCTCGTCCACCATCCGCTCCACGCCAAAGCGGGCGCGAACGCGGCGCAGCGCCTCGTCCGTGCGCGCGCGGACGGTGGACGGATCCGCGCGCAGCAGGGACGCGGCCTCGCGCAGGGCGCCGGCGAGCGCGGACGCGTCCTCCGGCGGCACGATCCAGCCGGCGGGCGGGGCGTCGCCGTCCGCCGCGACGGCCGTGCGCACGCCGCTGATGTCGGACGCGATCACGGGCGTGCCGGCGGCCATGGCCTCCAGCATCACGTTGGCCATCCCCTCGTTGCGGCTGGGGAGGACGAACAGGTCGAGGCCCGCCAGGAGCGCCGCCGCGTCGTCGCGCCGGCCCAGCCAGTGCACGCGGTCCGCGATGCCGAGCGCATCCGCCCGCGCGCGCAGCGCCGCCAGCTCCGGCCCGTCGCCGATGACGGCCACGCGCGCATCCGCCAGTCCCGCGCGCGCGAACGCATCCAGCAGCACGTCGAAGCCCTTGCGGTGCGTCACGTGCCCCGCCCCGCCCACCAGCAGCGTCCCCGCGTCCGCGCCGATCTCCGCACGCAGCCGGGCGCTGGCCGCGTGCCGATCCACCCCGTCCGTGCGGATGCCGTTGAGGATCACGTGGATGCGCGAAGGCGGATACCACGGGGCGCGGCGGGCCCACGCGTCCGCGATCTCCGGCGCGTTGACGATGATGCCGTCCACGCCCCGGCGAAACCACAGGCGCGCGTCCCAGCGCTCCGGCGTGCGCACGATGCCCAGGCGGACGATCACGCGCGGCACGCCGGCGCGGCGCGCGGCCCACGCGCCCCACGGTCCGCCGCGCCACGAGGTGAGCAGCAGGGCATCCGGCCGCTCACGCCGCAGCCATCGCGCGAAGCCGAGGGCGCGCGGCAGGTCCAGCCCGCCCCCGGGCCGCGCGTGCGCCGTGCGGATCCCGCGCTCCGCCGCGCGACGCGCCACGTCCCCGCCCCGCCGGCAGGAGAGCACGACATCGTGGCCGCGGGCGGCGAGCCCGGCGGCCAGGGTGAGCATCCACTTCTCGTTCCCGCCCCACACCCGCGCGGCGTTGTGGATGACGAGCTTCATGCGATGATGTCGATTGTGATCCGTGAGAACCGCCGCCGGCCGGCACGAGTCCGAATGTGCCGGCGCGAAAGCGCCAGCGTGCCTCTGCTGGGTGCCCCAACGCCCTCGCCCGAAAGCGTCATCCTGAGGGCCGCCGCGCGAAACCCGACTGGGCACGACCGATGGCGGCGACGAAGGATCTTGCGCCCTCTCCACGGACTCCGGCAAGGCGCGCGAACCGTCCCGGGCGAGGCCGTGCACGGATGCAGCCGCAGAGGAAGGGAGACAAGATCCTTCGTCGCCGCCATGGATCGCGACTGGGGCAGGATCGCGCGGCGGCTCCTCAGGATGACGCAGCCGGGCGGTGGAGTGGGTTCTCGCCCTCGCCGCTGGCGCGTCGAGCGGTGGGCGATTCAGGCGGCGTCCGCCGTCACCTGCGGGGCGGCATCCGTGTCGACAGGCGACGCGGTGGCGGTGGCGCCATGGAAGCGCAGGTACCACTCTACGAAGCGGCGCATCCCCACCTCCACGGGCGTGGACGGCGAGAAGTCGAAGTCGCGCGCGAGCCCCTCCACGTCGGCAAAGGTCGCGAGGGCCTCACCGGGCTGGCGCGGCAGCATGCGCACGTCGGCGCGGCGGCCCAGGCAGCTCTCGATCACGCGGACGAGGTGCAGCACGGGCACGGGACGGTGGCTGCCCAGGTTGTACACGCGGTACGGCGCCGCGCTCGCCCCCGGCACGGGCTGGTCGCCGCTCCACGACGCGTCGGGCGCGGGCGGGCGGTCCAGCACGCGCACGATCCCCTCCACGATGTCGTCCACGTAGGTAAAGTCGCGCTCCATCTGCCCGTGGTTGAACACCAGGATGGGCTTGCCCTCCAGCACCGCGCGCACGAAGAGGAACGGTGCCATGTCCGGCCGCCCCCAGGGCCCGTAGACGGAAAAGAACCGCAGTCCCGTCGTGGGCAGGGCGTGCAGGCTGCTGTACGCGTGCGCCATCAGCTCGTTGGCCTTTTTGCTGGCCGCGTACAGGTTGAGCGGATGGTCCGTGCCGCCGCCCTCCACCGAGAACGGCAGGGCCGTCGTGGCGCCGTACACGGACGATGACGACGCGTAGACCAGGTGCCCCGCCCCGCCCGCGCGGCACCCCTCCAGCACGTTGAGAAATCCCACGACGTTGCTGTCGATGAAGTCGCGGGGATGGTTCACCGAGTGCCGCACGCCTACCTGCGCGGCCAGGTTCACCACCGCGTCAAAGCGGTCACCCGCGAACACGCCCTCCAGGGCCGCGCGGTCGGCCAGGTCCGCGCGGACAAAGCGGAATCCGCCGTGCGGCAGCAGTTCCGCCAGGCGCGCCTGCTTGAGCGCCACGTCGTAGTAGTCGCACAGGTTGTCCAGGCCCGTGACCTGGTCTCCGCGCGCCAGCAGCCGCCGCGCGAGGTGGAACCCGATAAAGCCTGCCGCCCCCGTCACGAGTATCCTGGCCATGTTCCCCCCGGTCACTTCGGTGCGCGCGTGGATCATCCGACGGGCAGGATAAGGCGCGAACGGGCTACGACAAAGGAAACAATTGTCGCCCCAGGACTGGCGCGGCGGATACGACGGAAAGGGGGCACCCGCCGCGTGGCGGGTGCCCCCTTGTCTCTGGTCGATGGCGATCACGCGGATCGCCGGCGACGGTTCAGCAGGGGAACAGGTCCGAGCAGCCGCGGCCGGTGGGGCACGCGTCGTTGGCCGAGTGGGGCGCGTACGGCTCCACGCAGTTGATGACCGTGCACCCGCGCGCCGACACGCAGGCGTCGATGGCCGAGCAGTCGGTGTCGTTGATG
>NZ_DASURI010000039.1:0-3330 GCF_036280135.1 Longimicrobium sp. | reverse complement strand
CTCCCCGCTCGTTCCTCGCGGAGAGAGGAGACCCGCGCTGACGCGCAGGTTGCAACGCGGCAATTGGCTCGTAGAAGTATACGCCCTCTCCCACGCAGTTTGCGGGAGAGGGCCGCGAGGAACGAGCAGGGTGAGGGCCTCGAGCGGGGTGAGGGCCCCCGACGTGGACTCGCATCTGCTGACGATCGGCCGGCCTCCACGCGGAGCCCGGCACCACGTGTCACATTCACGACCTCGGAAGAGATAAGATGACCATGCGAGACGACGCGTACACGCCCCGGCCCGAACACCGCTTTACCTTCGGGCTGTGGACGGTGGGCAACACGGGACGCGACCCGTTCGGCGAGCCCGTGCGCGCGGCGCTCTCCGCGCCGTACATCGTCCAGAAGCTCGCCGAGATCGGCGCGTACGGCGTGAACCTCCACGACGAGGACCTCGTCCCGCGCGACGCGTCCGCATCGGAGCGGGACCGCATTGTCCGCGAGTTCAAGGCGGCCCTGGACGCGCACGGCGTCAAGGTGCCCATGGCCACCACCAACCTCTTCACGGACCCGGCGTTCCGCGACGGCGCGTTCACCAGCAACGACCCGCGCGTGCGCCGCTACGCGCTCCAGAAGACCATGCGCAGCATGGACCTCGGCCAGGAGCTGGGAGCCTCCACCTACGTCTTCTGGGGCGGCCGCGAGGGGACGGAGACCAACGCGGCCAAGGACCCGCGCGACGCGGGCAAGTGGTTCCGCGAGGCGCTCAACTTCCTCTGCGAGTACAGCATCGCGCAGGGGTACGACTACCGGTTCGCCCTGGAGCCCAAGCCCAACGAGCCCCGCGGCGACATCTACCTCCCCACGATCGGCCACGCCCTGGCGTTCATCACCACGCTGGATCATCCCGAGATGGTGGGGCTGAACCCCGAGTACGCGCACGACACCATGGCCGGGCTGGACTTTGCCCACGGCGTGGGGCAGGCCATCGAGATGGGCAAGCTGTTCCACATCGACCTCAACGACCAGAAGCCCGGCCGCTACGACCAGGACTTCCGCTTCGGCGCGGTAGACCCAAGGGAGCGTTCTTCCTGGTCAAGCTGCTGGAGGACAGCGGCTACGAGGGGATGCGGCACTTCGACGCCAAGGCCTTTCGCACGGAGGACGCAGCGGGCGTGTGGGACTTCGCGCGTGGTTGCATGCGCACGTACCTCATCCTCAAGGACAAGGCGGCGCGCTGGAACGCGGACCCGGAGATCCAGCAGATTGTCGGCGAGCTGCGCGCGCGCGGCGGCGGGGCGGGCGAGCCCGTGCGCTACTCGGCGGACGCCGCGGAGCAGATCAAGGGGCAGGCGCTGGACCTGGACGCCATCCGCGCGCAGGGGTACGGCTACGAGCGGCTGGACCAGCTGACGATGGAGATCCTGCTGGGGGTGCGCTGACGTGGCCGGCGCGCTGTTCCTGGGGCTGGACGTCGGTACCAGCGGCGTCAAGGCCATCCTCGTGGCGCGGGACGGCGAGGTGGTCGCCTCCGCCCTCACGCCCCTGACGATGAGCACGCCCCACCCCGGCTGGGCCGAGCAGGACCCGGACGCGTGGTGGGAGGCAACCGTCGCGTCCATCCGCCGGCTGCGGGGGGAGCGGCCCGATGCGGACATCGGCGGCATCGGCATCAGCGGGCAGATGCATTCCAGCGTGTTCCTGGACCGCGCGGGGAACGTCATTCGCCCCGCGCTGCTGTGGTGCGACGGCCGGACGACGGAGCAGTGCGCCGAGATCACCCGCCGCGCGGGCGGCGAGGACCGCCTGCGCGACTGGGTGCGCAACCCCGCCCTGGAAGGCTTCACGCTGCCCAAGGTGCTGTGGCTGCGCGAAAAGGAGCCGGAGGCGTACAGCCGGCTGGCGACGGTGCTGCTGGCCAAGGACTTCATCCGCTACCGGCTGACGGGCGCGCTGGCCACGGAGCCGTCCGACGCGTCCGGAACGCTGATGTACGACCCCGCCGGCCAGCGCTGGAGCGACGAGATCCTGAACGCCGTGGGCGTGCCGCGCGCGCTGCTGCCGGACGTGGGCGGCTCGTCGGAGGTGCTGGGCCGCGTGACAGCGGACGCGGCGCGGCTGACGGGGCTGGCGGAGGGGACGCCCGTGGTGGGCGGCGGCGCGGACAACGCGTGCGGCGCGGCGGGCGTGGGCGTCGTGACGCCGGGCGAGGCCGTGGCCAGCTGGGGGACGTCGGGAACGGTGCTGGCGCCCACGGCCCAGCCGCTGGTGGATCCCGGGCTGCGCGCGCACACGTTCGCGCACGTGGTGCCGGGCACATGGTACCTGATGGGCGTCGTCCTGTCCGCCGCCGGCGCGTTCAACTGGTATCACCAGCAGCTGGCGCGCGAGCTGGACGAGACGCCGGAGTCCCGAAAGGCTCTGGACGCGGAGGCGGCGTCCATCCCGGCGGGCGCGGAGGGCGTGACCTTTCTGCCGTACCTGCAGGGCGAGCGCACGCCGCACCGGGATGCGTCCGCCCGGGGCGCGTTCACGGGGCTGAGCCTGGCGCACACGCGCGCGCACCTTACGCGGGCCGTGCTGGAGGGCGTGTGCTTCGCGCTGCGGGATTCCGTGTCCATCCTGCAGGAGCTCGGCCTTTCGCCGCACTCGCTGCTGCTGACGGGCGGTGGCGCGAGGAGCCCGTTCCTGCGCCGTCTCCAGGCAGAGGTGTACGGCGTCCCCGTGCAGACGGTGAACCGGGAGGAAGGGCCGGCGTACGGTGCGGCGCTGCTGGCCGCGGTGGGTGCCGGCGCGTTCCCGGACCTCGCCTCCGCCGCGCGCGCCACGCTCACGCGCAGCGCCCCCGAGGCGCCGGATGCCGCCGCGCACCGCGCCTACGATGCGCCCTACGCGCGCTTCCGGGCGCTGTACCCCGCGCTGCGCGGGGTGCCGGCGGTGGGATAGGAGAGACGGACCCGGAAGGACGCCGTCCCCCCGCCGGAGCGAATGAATTCGCCGCTGGAAATTCGCGAAGTCCGCCTGCGCGGACTGCCCCAGAAAGGGCTGCCCCGGTGCACCGGGGCGGCCTTTCGCGCATGTGGTTCTCGCCCATGCGTGTCATTCTGAGGTCGATCGGCGCCGGCTGATCCTCGCCCTTCGCGCGATGCTCCGGCGCCGAGCGGCCGAAGAATCTGGTTGCCGGAGTGCGTGATCCCACCCGTGCGCTGAGTTGCTCACGGACTTCGCCCGAGCGGGATGGTCGGGTGTGAGGAGATGGGCGCGATCCCCCCGCCGGAGCGGATGAATTCGCCGCTGGAAATTCGCGAAGTCCGCCTGCGCGGACTGCCCCAGAAAGGGCCGCCCCGGT
>NZ_DASURI010000038.1:0-22353 GCF_036280135.1 Longimicrobium sp. | reverse complement strand
CCGGCACCGCCTCCGGGTCGCCCAGCGCCAGGTTGCGGAAGGGCAGGGAGGCCAGCGCGCACGGCTCCGCCAGCGTGGACGTGTCGCGCGCGTTGGCGACGATCACGAGCGTGTTGCCCAGCAGGTCGCGGCGCGTGCCGGGGATGAGGCGGCCGGCGTTCTGGACGGTGTCCATCCACGCCTCGCTGGCGCTCAGGAACAGGTCCATCCCCCGCGCCGCGCCCACCTGGTGTGCCAGGTCGTTGCTGCCCGCGAAGTTGAAGACGACGTGCGTGCCGGATTCGCGCTGGAACGCCGCCCCCAGCTCGTCCATGGCCTCGCGCAGGCTGGCCGCCGCGAAGACGAGCACCTCGCCGCCCGCCGCGGCCGAGCCCGCCTTCGCTGTGTCGCCGCCTCGATCTGCTCCGCCGCACGCGGCCAGCAGCGCCAGCGCGAAAAGCGGGATGATGCGCTTCATCAGATTTCGAATTGCGTGGTTGGCGCAGGACGGGTCCTGGGCGTGTGACAGGCCCTCGCGAGCGCCCTCTCTCGCCCACCTCCCCCAACCCCTGGGGGAGGTTGGACCGGGAGCGACTCTCATCCCGCAGGGTGCGCGTAATGCCGAATGACCCAGGCTGACGATCGGAAATGAAGCTCATCCGCCCAGCACCTGCCGTACCGGGATCCCGACGCGTGGAACGCGTCGCGGAGCCCGAGGCGCGGGCAACCAGATTCTTCGGCCGGCGCGACCGTTCCGTGCACGGGATGGTGGGACGCCGCGCCGGCCTCAGAATGACAGCGCTACGCCGAGCTCGCAAAATCCTGCTTGGCGCGGCGAATATAGGGGTCGCGCGGGGATGCCGCACAGGATGCTTGTCGGCGCGGGCGGGGGCGGCTATCGGTGGCGGGAATTGTCCGGACCGGAGCGACAATCCGCGTGTGGACTCCGATCACGGGGAGCGAGGGCCAAAGCGCAACCCGTCCGCCCGCGGCCGTCGAGCACCGGGCCGGACGAGGCGACCTGCATCATCCGGGAGACGGACTTTCCGTGGCACGAGACGGGATGTCTCGCCTGCGTTGCAGTGTTGTGCAGCAAGAGTTTGTGCCGTCTTTTTCCGGGTGATGGCGGACGGAGGCAGGCGGGTGGATGCGATGAACCGGGCGGGGGGTGGCGCGGGGTGTTATCTTATAGCAGCAGAAGTTGATCACCTTCCCCGGGAGTCCGAATGTCGACAGTGGATCTGGCTGCGGAAATGGCGGCGGCGCGCAAACGGCGCGAGGAGCAGACCGCGAAGCTCCTGCGGGACGCGCGCGTGCAGGCCATCCGCGGCGCCTCGCGCCCGGGATCGACGCGCGCGGAGATCGAAGAGCGTGCCCGCAGCTTTTACCCCCGCCTGAGCGAGGAGCTTCTCCTCGAGGCCATCGACCTGGTGTGCGACGACCAGCGCACGCCGGCGACGCGCGTCGTCGAGGACTGACCGCACCGTCCCTATCCACCCGCGGGAGCGCATGGCCAAGATTCCCACCGAGTGGCTGACGGAGCGGGCCGGCAACCGCCCCACGGCGGAGCACCGCAACCTGCCGGAGATGGCGGGCCTGCGCATCCGACGCGAATGGGACAAGCTTCGCGCGGAGCTCCAGGAGGGCGACGAGCTGTGGGCGTTCGCCAACCCGTCCAACACCTGGAAAAAGCAGGGGAAGCAGACGGGCTACGCCGTGGTGCGCAACGGCAAGATCATCAAGAGCACCGTCGTCACCAATACGTTCGCCTGACCTCCGGCCCTCGCGCCGGTTCTCATACGAGACGGCCGCGATCCCGCTGGGGTCGCGGCCGTTTCGGCTGAAGGACGGCGATCGTGCACGGTGGCGGACTGTCTCTCGCGCGCGGAGGGCCCCCTCCCCCCTCCCCCGCTTCGCGGGGGAGGGGGAGAACTGCGCCGAACGACGCGGGCTCCGCGCGAATCAACCGCGCGGAGCCCGCCTGTATCCACGGCACTCGCCCCTGCCGGGACCCGTCGGCGAAGGCCGACATCACGTTTTCGGAGCCGCGATTTCAATCGCCCGGGGCTGGGGGCCGACGCGCCTGCCTCGATCTCCCCGCCGTCGCGTCTTCGCGCCGCTACTCCTCCGTCCGCATCAGCCCCGCGGCGGCGGCGCCGAACTCGGAGAGGGCGTTGGGGCGCGTCTTTACGTACGCGGCCAGGTCGCCCACGTCGTAGCGGCCGTTGCGGTTGCCGAACGCGTCCAGCGCCTCGCCATCCGTCGCGGACGGCGCCGTTCCCGTCGTCGCCAGGAAGGGCTGCAGCAGCACCCCGCGATCCAGCACGGGCAGGGTCGACACGCGGATGCGCGCCTGGCCGCCGACCATGTCCATCTCCAGCAGCACGTCGGCGCGCGCGCCGGAGTTCAGCAGCAGCGCCGGCGTGGTCGTGGGGCCCAGCGTGCGGCTGCCGGCGAAGACGTCGCCCGCCACACCACGGTTGCCGCCCTCGTCCGCCGTGCGGATCAGCGCGCCGTCGCCGTCGGCCTCCACCAGCGACACGCGGTAGATGCGCTGGCAGGTGGCGCAGGGGCGCAGGGGCAGGTCCGGCTGTACGTGGTACACCAGCACGCCGCCCAGGGGCAGCCCCGCGTCAAAGCCCGTCTGCGGACGATACTCCAGCAGCAGGTACTCCTGGTTGCCGCGCAGGGGCACCTGCAGCACGCGCCCGCTCGTCTGCACGGGGTCCAGCAGGTACTCGCGCCGCCACCCCGCCTGCGAGGTGGTGCGCTGCACCCAGCCCAGCGACAGCTTTTCGTACGCGCCCATGTGCGTGGGCGTGGTCACCTTGCCGAATGTGGAGCCGTCGCCGCAGCCCCACGACCCGGCAGCCATGAGCGTCCAGCAGCCCAGCACCCAGCGGCGCTGCTGGGGAAGGATGCCGGCCGTGGCGTCGTAGAAGTCCGGCAGGCCGAACGCGTGCCCCGTCTCGTGCGCGATGGTGGCGATGTTCTGCGGCTGGCCGTCGCAGTCCACGGCGCTCTGGATGATGTAGTCGTCCACGAGCACGGGCTGGCCGTTGGGGCGCAGGTCGTCGGTGCGGTACGCCTGGCCCGTCCAGCCGCGGATGGCGGAGCGGTGCGGCCACACGCCCGGCCCGCCGCACGACGCCGCGATCTCGCCGAACTGGAACACCGTCACGTCCACGTAGCCGTCGTCGTCGCCGCTGTTGGCGATGCCGTCGGGGCCGTCGTTGTCGTACTGCGCGAAGTTGGTCGTGGGGTCCAGCTTGGCCACGGCGTCGCGCAGGTAGGCGCCCATGTCGGCGTCGTCGCCCAGGCCCATGGAGGTGCCCACGGCCTGCACCCGCGGAATGTCCGTGCGCACCCACGGCAGCACCGTTCCCGTGAGGTTCACCTGTCCGCCGCTGATCTCGCGGTAGAACTGCGTGAGGTTGCCCAGCGGGTTGGGGCCAAAGAGCTGGTCCGCGACCACGCTCGTGCCCACCGGCGGCTGCGGCGAGTCGGAGAACTGCGCCATCACCACCACCATCCGCAGGTTGCCGCGGTTGGGCAGGACGACGTGCTGCGGACCGTCCCCGGGCGCGAAGGTGGCGGACTGCATCCCCTCCGCCTGGCCGCGGTGCATCCACCCGCGACGCAGCTCGAAAAAGCCGGGGTCCTGGCGCACGCGCGCGTAGTAGCCGGGCGGCAGCGGGCGGCCCGTCACCCGCGACGTCATCTCGATGTCCTGCGCCCCCGCGGGCACGGACGCCAGGGCGGCCAGCGCGCCGGCCGCGATCCAGGTGCGGGCGCTCATTGGGCAGCCGCCCGCGTGAGGGTGACCTGGTAGCCCGCGAGCGACGCGCGCAGCTGGTCGTCCGCGTCCGCCAGCTCCACGACGCGGGCCGTGGGCGCGGTGTTGCCGGGTGCCACGCGCACGCGGAAGCCGATGGCGCCGGGCGCCGTCCGCACCACCACCACGCGCCGGCCCCCGGTGACGGGGCTGCTGGCTACGATGGCGGGGCCGTTGGACTGCACGTCCTCGATGCCGGAACCCGTCAGCTCCACGAGCGCGGCGGATTCGGAAGACGTGGGGCCCTGCAGCAGGGCGTCGAAGTTGCCGCCCGTGGGCTCGGGCGGGGTCTCGGGGCCGCCGTCGCAGGCGGCCAGCGCCAGCATCATGGGCGCGGCGAGCAGGAGGGAGCGAAGGCGCATGGCTCGTGGAATCTCTCGAAGAAACGCGCGGGGGAAGGG
The DNA here is from genome assembly GCF_036280135.1 of Longimicrobium sp. Taxonomy (GTDB): domain Bacteria; phylum Gemmatimonadota; class Gemmatimonadetes; order Longimicrobiales; family Longimicrobiaceae; genus Longimicrobium. The sequence goes on along the minus strand of NZ_DASURI010000038.1, from coordinate 18,138 downwards.
GCTCGATGCAACTGTAACGAACGAGGTGGTCCGGATTGCACATCCCAATCTAACGCCGCGTCCGGAAATGGGAGAAGCCAGTTGCGGATGACGGACGCGGATTCCGCGTGCGGCGCCGCGCCCGTTGCGCCCACGCGCGCCTGCGGCCTATGCTGTGCCGGCTCGTCGCCCGTCCGCACTCCCCCGTTCCGCGCCGCTGGTGACCGACCTCGCGCCCATCGACCGCCCGCTCACCATCGGCATCTGCACGCGCGGACGGCGCGACGCGCTGCTGCGCTGCCTGCGTTCCCTGCGCCACGCGGACGCCGTCACGGACCGCGTGATCGTCGTGGACGACGGCAGCGAACCGCCCGTGGAGCCCGGGCTGCGCGAGGCGCTCGGGGCGGACGCGCCCCCACGGCTGACGGTGATCCGCTTCGAGCGGGGGCGCGGCGTTTCGGCCGGGCGCAACCGCATCGCGGCGGAGGCGCGGACGCCGTGGATCCTGTACCTGGACGACGACGCGGCGCTCCTTTCGGCGGACGCCGCCCGCGCGGGGATGGACGTGCTGGCGCGGGACCCGTCCGTGGCGGCCGTCGCGTACCCGCAGTCGGACGCGGACGGCGTACTGTACCCAGCCGGCGCGCAGCCGTCCCCTTCCACGCGGCCGTCGCTCGTGCGGACGTTCATCGGCTTTGGGCACATGGTGCGGCGGGACGCGCTGCTGGCCGTGGGAGGGTACCGCGAGCTGCTGGAGATCATGGGCGAGGAGCGCGAGCTTTCGCTGCGGCTGCTGGACGCCGGGCACCACATCGTCTACCTGCCGGACGCCCCCATCGCGCACTTGGCGGACGCCGGAGGACGGGACGCGCGGCGCTTTCTGTACCTCACGGTGCGCAACGACGTCCTTTCCGCGCTGCTCAACGAGCCGCTGCCGATGGCGGTCGCCTCGGCGCCCGTGCGGCTGTGGCGCTATTTCCCCATGCGCCGGCACTGGGGCGGGGAAGACCCCGGCGGCTTTCGGCGCATCGTGGGCGCGGTGGCGGGCGCCCTGCCGCGCATCGCGCGCGAGCGGCGGGCCGTGCGCTGGCAAACGCTGCGCGCGTGGCGGGAGCTGGCCGCGTCGCCGCCGTACCATCCACCGGACGGGCCGTCGTGAGCCGCCCCCTCCGCCTGCTCACGCTGGGGCACTCATACGTCGTGGGCACCAACCGCGCGCTGGCCCGCGCCCTGGCGGACGTCGGCGGAGACGCGTGGAAGGTGACGAGCGCCGCGCCCGGCGCATTCCCGGGCGACCTGGGTCCCATTCGGCTCGATCCGCTGCCCGGCGAGCGCGTGGAGCCGCTGACGGTCCGCGGCGCGCGCCGCATCCACACGATGACGTACGGTCGAGGCCTGCGCGCGCTGCTGCGGCGCGGGTGGGACGTGGTGCACTGCTGGGAAGAGCCGTTCGTCCTCGCGGGGGCGCAGGTGGCGGGCTGGACGCCGCCGGGGACGAAGCTCGTCTTCGCCAGCTTCCAGAACCTGCCCAAGCGCTATCCGCCGCCGTTCCGCTGGACGGAGCGCTTCGCCATGGGCCGCGCGGACGGGTGGATCGCGTTCGGGCGGACGGTGGAGGACGCCCTGCGTCGCCGCCCGGGCTACGCGACGACGCCGCACCGCGTGATCGCGCCCGGCGTGGACACCGCGCTTTTCCGGCCGGATGCGGATTCCGGCGCGCAAACGCGGACGGAGCTGGGTTGGGCGGATGCGGGTCCCCCCATCGTGGGCTACCTAGGCCGCTTCGTCCCGGAGAAGGGGCTGGAGACGCTGATGCGGGCGCTGGATGGTGCCGCGGAGCCGTGGCGCGCGCTGTTCGTGGGCGGTGGGCCGATGGAGGGCGCGCTGCGGTCGTGGGCCGCGCGGCATGGCGACCGCGTGCGGATCGTGACGGGCGTGGGGCACGGGGACGTGCCGCGCTACCTGAACGCCATGGACGTGCTCTGCGCGCCCAGCCGGACCACGCCGCGCTGGCGCGAGCAGCTGGGCCGCATGCTCACGGAGGCGATGGCGTGCGGCGTGCCCGTCATCGGCAGCGACAGCGGCGAGATCCCGCACGTCATCACCGACGCTGGCCTGGTCTGCGCGGAGGACGACGTCGCCGCCTGGACCCGCGCGCTGGAATCACTGCTCGCGGACGACGCCAAGCGCGCCGATTACGCCGCGCGCGGTCTGGCCCGCGTGGAGGCCGAGTACGCGCTGACTGTCGTCGCGCGCCGGCACCTGGAATTTTTCCGAAGTTTGGTGGACCAATCGGCCTCGTAGATGTCGCGGAATCCCAGCCGGAGCGAATGAATTCGCCGCTGGAAATTCGCAAAGTCCACCTTCGTGGACTGCACCGCGGCCCTCGTGCGGAAGGGCACAGCTTCCGTAGCAGGCAGCGAATGCCTTCAGCCGTTTGGCGGAGAGTTGGAGAAGGTGTACTCAGGCTGCCGCCTCTGGGGCAGTCCGCGCAGGCGGACTTCGTGCCGTTCCAGCGGCGAATTCATTCGCTCCGGCGTGAGCCTGGCCACCTTCGAGTGGTACGACGAGGAACCAGCGGAGGGGGAGAAAACAGCGGGCGCCGCTCCCTCGCAGGAAGCGGCGCCCGGGGTGTGGCTCAGACCCAGCAGTCGGTCCCGCCGCAGCTGCCGTTGCAGGAGTGGCCGCAGGTCTCGTACTGCGTCTCGTAGTAGATCCAGACCGTGTACCAGTACGTGGTGCCGGCGTCGGCATCCTTCTCCTGCTCCGCCACGTGGCCGTGCACAGTGCCGGCTCGGCCCTTCGCGGGCGCGGTCGTGCGGAACGAGTCGACGTTCAGGTCCTCGATTTCGAGCTTGAGCTTGCGCGTACGAGAGGCCATCGTGTTGCTCCGGTGAAGGTTGCGAAAACTGCGGCGGAAAAAGTTGTGAAGAATCCCGGATCGCGTCAAGACCTGTCCGAACGCTCGTTCGGGCTTGCGTAGCGGCGCCGATCCCCGTTGCTTGTGGCCTCGTTGGAACCACGTCCCTCACACGCGCAGCCCGTGCCTGATCCGGCCACCCCACCTCCCGCCGATCCCCTTCGCTCCGGCGAGTACGCGCGCAAGCAGCTCTTTGGGCGCGGTCTCATCGGGTGGAGCCACGCGCGGCGTTTTCACGCGGCGCGGCGCGTGGTGCAGCCGTACGCCGGCCGTCCCCTGCTGGACTACGGCTGTGGCGACGGCACCTTCCTGGCCCTCGTCCGCGACCTCTTTCCCGACAGCGTGGGCGCGGAGATCGATCCCGCGCTCGTGGACGACGCGCGCGGACGCTTCGGGACGGCGGGGGGGCCGCGCTTCATCCACACGGCCGACGTTCCCGCGCTCCCCGATGGCGGCTTTGGCGTGGTGACGTGCATGGAGGTGCTGGAGCACTGCACGGCGGAGGTGGCGGAGGGCGTGATCCGCGAGCTGCGGCGGCTGGTGGCGCGCGACGGCGTGGTGATCGTCAGCGTCCCCGTGGAGACGGGCGCCGCGCTGCTGGTAAAGACGGCGGCGCGCGCCGCGGCGGGGCTGCGCGGCGTGAGCGGATACCAGGACCGCGAGCGGTACGCGCCCGGCGAGCTGGCGCGGATGCTCTTTGCCGGCGCGGGGACGACCATCGACCGCCCCGTGTACGAGACGCGCTTTCCGGACGGCTCGCCCAACCGCTACCACGGCCACAAGGGCTTCAACTGGCGCGTGCTGGCGGAGCGGCTGCGACGCGACTTCGACCTGCGCGACGTGCGCTTTTCCCCCGTGAACGCGCTGGGCGGGCTGCTGAACAGCCAGGTGTGGATGACGTGCGCCCCGCGCTGAGCGTCGCCGTGGTGGCGGATTACGTGGAAGAAGCCTGGCCCAGCATGGACCTCGTCGCCGAGCTGACGGTGGACGCGCTGCGCGACCACACGCGGCACGCGCCCACGCTGCTGCGCCCGCGGATGCCGCGCCCGTTCGGGCGGATGCTGGGCGGCGCGCGCGTGGCGCACAACGCGGACCGGCTGCTGGCCCGCCACGCCGCGTATCCCCGCTGGCTGCGGCGCCATGCGGGCGACTTCGCGCTCTACCACGTGTCCGACCACAGCTACGCGCACCTGGTGAACGTGCTGCCGGCGGAGCGGACGGTCGTCACCTGCCACGACCTGGACGCGTTTCGCTCGCTGCTGGAGCCGGAGCGCGAGCCGCGTCCGTTCTGGTTCCGGCGGATGATGAGCCGCGTGCTGGGCGGGCTCAAGCGCGCGGCGCACGTCGTCTGCGACAGCGACGCCGTGCATGCCGAGTTGCTGTCGACCGGCGTGCTGCCGCCGGACCGTGTGAGCACCGTCCCGCTCCCCGCGCACCCGGATTTCACGTCCGCCCCCCATCCCCCCGCCGATGCCGAAGCCGCGCGCCTGCTGGGCGAATCCGCGGAGACGATCGACCTCCTCCACGTCGGCAGCACGGTGCCTCGCAAGCGCATCCCCCTGCTGCTGGAGCTGGTGGCGCGCGTCGCGGACGATCCGCGCATCCGCATGGTGCGCGTGGGCGGCCCGCTGACGGCGGAGCAGCGGCGCATCGCGATGGATCGCGGGATCGCGCATCGCATCATCGAGCTGCCGTTCCTGGACCGGCCGACGCTCGCGGCCGTCTACCGCCGCGCGGCGCTGGTCGTCAATCCGTCAGAGCGCGAGGGGTTCGGGCTGCCGCTGGTAGAGGCGATGGCGTGCGGCGCGCCCGTGCTGGCGTCCGACCTGACCGTCTTTCGCGAGGTGGGTGGCCCCGCCGTGCGCTACGTGACGGGAGACGACGCGGATGCGTGGGCCCAGGCCCTGCGCGCCGAGCTGGCTCGCTTCGCATCCGCCGAAGCTCGTGAAGACGCGCGGCGGATGGCCCTCGCCCGCGCCGAGCGCTTTACCCTCGCGGCGTACGGGCGGGGGCTCGCGGCCGTGTACGATCGCGTGCTGGCGGAGGTGGGATCGTGAGCAAGACCAACAGAAAAGTTCTCACGCAGAGCCGCAGAGGCGCAGAGTACTTCGTTCCGGAGATGAAGTACTCTGCGTCCTCTGCGGCTCTGCGTGAGAAAAAGCAGTTCGCAGTTGGGGTTTTGGGCCGATGAAGCGCCTGCGCGTGCTGCACGTGGGCAAGTTCTATCCGCCGCACCACGGCGGGATGGAGAGCCACGTCGAGACGCTGTGCCGCGAGCTGCGGGCCGACGTGGACGTGGAGGTGCTCGTCTCCGCGGACGATCGCCGGACGACGCACGAGACCGTGGACGGCGTGCCCGTCACGCGCATCGGCACGGTGGCGAACGTCGCCTCCGCGTCCATCAACCCGGGGATGGCGCGGGCCATCCGCCGCTCGCGCGCGGACGTGGTGCACTTCCACCATCCCAACCCCACGGGCGTGCTGTCGTACCTGGCCAGCGGACGGCGCGGCCCGCTCATCGTCACGTACCACAGCGACATCATCCGCCAGCGCGTGCTTGGCGCCATCTTCAACCCCGTGCTGCACCGCTTTCTGCGCGGCGCGCACGCCATCCTGGCCAGCTCGCCGGACTACGCGCGCAGCTCGCCCGTGCTGCGCCGCCACGCGGACCGCGTGCGCATCGTCCCCTTCGGCATCCGCGCGGACGCGTTCGCATCCGCCGACCCGGAGGAGGTGGCGCGGCTGCGCACCCTGTACGGTTCGCGCGTGGTGCTGGCGGTGGGTAGACTGGTGTACTACAAGGGTTTCGACTACCTTATCCGCGCGATGCAGCGCGTGGACGGCCGCCTCGTCATCCTGGGAGATGGCCCCTTGCGCGCGGAGCTGGACGCGCTCGCGGCGCGGACGGGGGTGGCGGACCGCGTGACCATCGCCGGCGGCGTCCCCGACGTGGCGCCGTACTACCACGCGGCGGACGTCTTCGCTCTGCCCGCCGTGGCGCGAAGCGAGGCGTTCGGCCTCGTCCAGCTGGAAGCCATGGCCGCCGGGCTCCCCGTGGTCAACACGCGCATCGACAGCGGCGTTCCGTTCGTCTCGCGCGACGGCGAAAGCGGCATCACCGTGCCCCCGGCCGACGTGCAGGCCCTGGCCGGCGCCCTGGGGCACCTGCTGGACGCCCCGGAGGCCCGCCGCCGGCTGGGCGGCGGTGCCCGCGAACGGGCGCGCCGCGACTTCAGCCTGGAGCGCATGGTGGCCCAGACGCTCGCGACCTACCGCGAGGCCGCCGCGCAAAATCCTCTGACTCCCAAGCCCACAGCCGAATGACGGAAGCGACCCCGGCCGCGACGCCCCAGCCGCACCCCGAGCGAGAGCCTTCCGCCGGCTTCTGGCGCGGACGCCGGGTGCTGGTGACGGGCGGCTCCGGCTTCCTGGGCTCGCACCTGGTGGACCAGTTCCGGGCCCTGGGCGCGGACCCGTTCGTCCCCCGCCGCGCCGAGTTCGACCTCACCCGCCAGGCGGACGTGGAGCGCGTCTTCGCCCAATCTGCCCCGCAGATGGTGATGCACCTGGCCGCGGAGGTGGGGGGCATCGGCGCCAACCGGGCCGCCCCGGGCCGCTTCTTCTACGCCAACGCCCTCATGGGCGTGATGATGATCGAGGAGGCCCGCCGGGCCGGCGTGCAGAAGTTCGTTCAGGTGGGCACCGTGTGCGCCTATCCCAAGTACACCCGCGTCCCCTTCCGCGAGGAGGACCTGTGGACGGGGTACCCCGAGGAGACCAACGCCCCGTACGGTGTCGCCAAGAAGGCGCTTCTCGTGCAGCTGCAGGCGTACCGCGAGCAGTACGGGATGAACGGCATCTACCTGCTGCCCACCAACCTGTACGGCCCCCGCGACAACTTCGACGAGGCCACCTCGCACGTGATCCCCGCGCTCGTCCGCCGCATGGTGGAGGCGCGCCGCGCGGGACAGCCCACGCTCGCCGTGTGGGGCACGGGCAACGCCTCGCGCGAGTTCCTGTACGTGGAGGACGCCGCCCGCGCGCTCCTGCTGGCGGCCGAGCACTACGACGGCGCCGAGCCCGTCAACGTGGGAATCGGCAACGAGATCCGCATCCGCGAGCTGGCGGGGCTCATTGCCGCGCTGGTGGGGTACGAGGGCGCGCTGGCCTTTGATCCCGCCAAGCCCGACGGGCAGCCGCGCCGCTCGCTGGACACCCATCGCGCCCTGGAGCGCTTCGGCTTTCGCGCCCGCGTGGCCATGCGCGAGGGGCTGCGCCGCACGGTGGACTGGTACCTGGGCCAGCATCCGGATTGAGTGACCGGGCGCCGCCCGCGCGCCCGCCTGCATAGGACGTCCCCCACACCTGCCGTACCTTGTCCGACATCGTTCCCCGCCGCCCGCCCGTCCCCGAGACGGCGCCGCTCCCGCCGCAGCTTCCGCTGCTTCGCTCCGACCCCGCCGAGCCCGCGCCGGGCGAGGGCATTCCCCTGCGCGAGTACCTGGGCGCCCTGCGTCGGCACCTGTGGCTCATCCTCACGGCCGTGGTGGTGTCCGTGGGCTTTGCCGCGTACCGCATTCGCCAGGAGCCGCCCCGCTACACGGCGGCCAGCGCCGTGCGGCTGGTGAACGCGCGGCAGGAGATGGCGGGGCAGATCGGCACCGGGCAGCAGGACCAGCTTCCCGGCTGGTACACGGACCCCATCCTGTCGCAGATCCAGGTGCTGCGCAGCCGCGCCGTGGCCCAGGAGGTCGTCGATTCGGTCGGCGGGCGGCTCAAGCCGGAGGACCCGGAGTTTCCCTTCGGCCTGCTGCGCGACGTCGTCGTCACTTCCGCCGCCCGGCCGGGCGACACGCTGAGCCTGACCTTTACCCGCGCCGTCGTGCGCGGACGGATGGGCGCGCGCACCGCCCAGGCGGAGTACGGACAGCCGCTGGACCTGGGGGGCGTGCGGCTCACCGTGCAGGCGCGGCCGCCGCGCTACGCCACCACCCGGCTCAACGTGGTGGACGCGCGGTCGGCGGAGATGTGGGCCATTGGCTCCATGACGCCCGTGCAGCGCGAGATGACCAACGTCATCGACATCCAGTTTACGGCCAACGACCCCGTCGTGGCCCAGCGCGCCGCCAACGCCGCCGCCGCCAGCTTTCAGACCGTGTCCATGCGCAGCGCGCAGACGCAGTCGCGCCGGCGCCGCGTGTTCGTCGAGGAGCAGCTGCGCAGCACCGACTCGCTGCTCCTTGTCGCGCAGCAGCAGCTGAGCGCCTTTCGCCGCGGCGTGCGCGCCTTCAGCCCGCGCGAGAAGTTCCGGACGACGGAGGAGGGGCTGGCCGAGTTCCGCCTGCGCCGCCAGGCCCTGCTGACGGAAAAGGGCATCTACGACCAGATGGGACGTGAGCTGCGGACGGACCGCGGCCGCGAGGGCTCCGAGCAGATCGCCGCCCTGGCCGCGTCGCCCGAGGTGGCCACCAACGGCGGCATCGTGGCCCTGTACCAGCAGCTCATCAAGTACCAGACGTCGCGCGACTCGCTCACGACGGGCCGCTGGTCCCGCGCGGGGACCAACCCCGACGTGCAGCAGCTGGACTCGCTCATCTCCACCTACCGCGGCCGGCTCGTGCGCGCCGTGCAGGCCCGCAGCGACGCCCTGGCCGCGCAGATCGGCGTGCTGGACGAGGTGATGTCGGCCGACGCCGCCTCCATCGCCGGGCTGCCGGACGCCGAGGCGGAGGAGATGCGCCTGTCGCGCGAGGTGGAGACGCTGCAAAAGCTCGTGGACGACCTGCGCCGCGACCACCAGGAGGCGCGCATCGACGAGGCCGTCGAGGCCGGCCAGGTGGAGATCGTGGACTGGGCGCTGGCCCCCGGTACCCCCGTGGGCACGGGCGGGCGGCGGCGCCTGCTCTTTGCCCTGCTCGTGGGGCTGATGATCGGCGGCGGCGGGGCGCTGGTCCTGGACCGGTTGAACACGGCCCTCGTGCGCCGCGAGGACGCCGAGGCGGCGCTGCACGTGCCCGTCATCGCCGTCATCCCGCGCATCGGCGACCCCCTGCGCCCGGCGGACCGGCTGCAGCGGCTGCGGACCCGCCTGCTGCCGCGCCTGCCCCAGCGCGCCGAGGAGCGCGGCAACGCGCTGGTGACGGTGAACGACCTGCACTCCGTGGGCTCGCAGGCGTACCGCAAGCTGCGCACGCACCTGATCTTCTCGCAGGGTGGCCAGCCCCCGCGCACGCTGATGATCACCAGCCCCGCCGCGTCGGAGGGCAAGACCACCGTCAGCGCCAACCTGGCCACGACGTTCGCCCAGCAGGGGCTGCGCGTGGCCCTGCTGGACGCCGACCTGCGCCGGCCGCGCATGCACGGCGTCTTTGCCCTGTCGCGCACACCGGGCCTTACCGAGGTGCTGCAGGGCGAGGCGCCCCTGGACGAGGCCCTGCGGACCACGGGCGTGGACGGGCTGCACGTCATGGGCGCCGGCCGCCTGGTGGGCGCCGTGAGCGAGCTGCTGGGCGGCGCCGACATGGGCCGCCTGCTGCGCGAGCTCCACGCGCGCTACGACGTGGTGGTGCTGGACACGCCCCCCGTGCTCGCCGCCGCGGACGCCGAGATCCTGGCCGCCCAGGCCGACGCCGTGCTGGTGGTGGTGCGCGCCGGGCAGACGGAGCGGCAGAGCGCGCACTACGCCATCCAGCAGCTGCGGGCCATCGGCGCGCGCATCGTGGGCGCCGTGCTCAACGATCCCGACCAGAAGACGGCAGGCTACGGCAAGTACTCGTACTATTACGACTACTACGCCGAGGCCGCGGACTGACCGTCCGTCATCCGCCGGAACGACGACGGCCCTCCCGCTGAACGAGAGGGCCGTTTGCGTGCGGAAATGTGGACCTAGGGCTCCTCTCGCCAGTAGCCGGGTTTTCGTCTGTGGTGCGCGACGGCGAGGATGAAGATGGTGCTCTCCTCGATCCGGTAGATCAGATTGTAGGGATAGCGCTTGAGCACGTACTTGCGCTCGTGGTGTTCGACGGGCGACCCGATCAGGGGCTCGCGTCTGAGCTGCGCGTATCCGCGCTTGATCTCGCCCAGGAACGCCCTGCCGAGATCGAGGCTGATCTTCCCGTAGAACTCAACTGCTTCGCCGACGTCCGCTTGTGCTGGAGCGAGCACCTTCAGCCGCATCGGCGCAGGCGCTCCTCGAGGTCGGCGATGGAGTCTTCTTCGGAGATCGCCTCCATCTCTCCTCGCTTGTACGCCAGCCAGCGCCGGTGCGCTTCCTCGTTCCAGGCGCGCGCGACCTGGTCCCCCGGATCTTCATCCAGGCTGTCGAGCAGTTCCGCCGCGAGCTGGGCACGAAGCGGAGCGGGAAGGCTCATCACCTCCGATTCCAGCTTCCTGAAGTACGGGGCGTCGGTGCTGATCATTTCCGCGGGCGTGCTCATCACGTCCTCCCGGTTGAGTGTCTGAATCGAACGTAATCACCTCCCCGGAATCTGCATAGGGCCGTTACAAAACCCGTCCGGGCCGTGGATCAAAGGGCGCGCCCCGATGGCGTTCGGGGCGGATCAGAGGGCCGTTGCCCATCATCCGCATCCCCCGCGTTGAAGCAACGTGGGCGGGCGCATATATTTGTGGGCTGCATTCCGGACGACGATCACAACGGCACACGCACACACGCGGAGGATGGTCCGATGGCGGGGCATAGCAAGTGGAAGCAGATCAAGCACAAGAAGGCGCTGACGGACAACAAGCGCGCCGCCACCTGGACCAAGAAGATCCGCGAGATCACCGTGGCCGCCAAGGAAGGCGGCGGTGACCCCTCGGGCAACCCGCGGCTGCGCCTGGCCATCGACACGGCCAAGTCCGTCAACATGCCCAACGAGAACATCGAGCGCGCCATCAAGAAGGGCACGGGCGAGCTCGAGGGCGTGAACTACGAGGAGATCACCTACGAGGCGTACGGCCCCGCGGGCGTGGCCATCATGATCGAGTCGCTCACGGACAACGGCAACCGCACCGTGGCCGACATCCGCCGCTGGCTGTCGCGCAACGGCGGCAACCTGGGCACCACGGGCAGCGTGGCGTGGATGTTCGACCGCCGCGGCCAGATCTCCATCGACGGCGGCAAGCACGACGAGGAGACGGTGATGATGGCCGCGCTGGACGCGGGCGCGCTGGACGTGGAGAGCGGCGAGGATGGCTACACGGTCTACACCGAGGTCGGCGACTTTCACGCCGTGCAGGACGCCCTGCGCGCCGCCGGCATCGAGTGGGAAGACGCGGAGCTGGCCATGATCCCCAAGACCGAGATCCGCGTGGAGGGCGCCGATGCCGAGCAGCTGCTCAAGCTGCTGGACCTGCTGGAGGAGCTGGACGACGTGCAGAAGGTGTACACCAACGCCGACGTCGACACCGACAGCCTGGCCGAGGTCTGATCCCCGTGGACACCGCCGCGGGGGTGTCTCGCGGCCCGGCCGGGGCGACCGTGCTGGGCGTGGACCCCGGCACGGCCGTCACCGGCTACGGCGTCGTTCGCCGCGGGGCGGACGGCGCCGTGTCGCTGCTGGAGTGCGGCGTCATCCGCACGGACGCCCGCGCCGAGCTGGCCGACCGCCTGCGCGACATCCACCTGGGCGTGCTGGAGGTGATCGAGCGCACGCAGCCCGCCGCCATGGCCGTGGAGGGGGTGTTCTACGCCAAGAACGCCCGCACCTCCGTGGTCCTGGGGCACGCGCGCGGCGCCATCCTGCTCGCCGCCTCCCTCCGCGGGCTGCGCGTGGCCGAGTATCCCCCGGCGGAGGTCAAGTCCGCCGTCGTGGGCGCCGGCCGCGCCACCAAGGACCAGGTGGGGCTCATGGTGCAGCGGCTCCTCAAGCTGCGCGCGGTGCCCAAGCCGCACGACGCGGCGGACGGCATCGCCATCGCGCTGTGCCACTGCTTTCGCGGCTTTGGCCCCACGGCCAAGGCTCCCCTCGACCTGAAGCTCAAGATGCTGGGCATTTCCGGAGGCCGCCGTTGATCACGCGCGTGCGGGGCGAGCTGCTCGTCCGCGACCTGGAGCGGGTGGAGGTGATGACGCCGGGCGGCGTGGCCTACGAGATCGCCATCCCCACCACCGTCTTCGAGCGGCTGCCGCGGCTGGGCGAGCAGGTGACCATCCGCACGTACCAGCTCGTCCGCGAGGACGCCGTGATGCTCTTCGGCTTCCTGGATGAGACGGAGAAGACGGTCTTCATGCGCCTGCTGAGCGTGAACATGGTGGGGCCCCGGCTGGCGCTGGGACTGCTCTCGGCGCTCACGGCCGAGCAGGTGGTGCGCGCCGTGCGCGAACGCAACGCGGCGGCGCTGACGGCCGTGTCGGGCGTGGGCAAGAAGACGGGCGAGCGCATTGTCCTGGAGCTCACGGGCAAGCTGGACGACCTGGCCTTCGCCTCCTCCGCGCTGGGCCAGCGCGCCCCCGCGGCCGAGGAGGCCCTGCGCGCCCTCACGGCCCTGGGCGTCACGCAGTCCGACGCGGACCGCGCCGTGCGGGCGGCCATCCAGGAGAAGGGCAACCTTTCCGCCCCGGACCTGATCCGCGAGGCGCTGGCGCGGATGAAGTAGCCCGGAAACCCGCGGCGGCCATCGCCCGTATCCACCGCCACGCGCGGAACGGGATGGACGATCCCGCCGCGGTCCTGGTCGCCCAACGGAGTCCTTTCGATGCAGCAGCCCGTCACCCCCTTCGACAACGTTCCCGGCCTGGAGCCCGCCCCCGCGGACGGGCGCTGGACGCCGGGAGCCATCGCCGTCATGGCCTTTGGTGGCACGCTGGCGCTGAACATCCTGCACGTGCCGGGCGTCACCGTGTCGCAGTGGATTCCCGTCTTTCTGCTCGCCACGGGGTGCATGGCGGCCGTGCGGTGGAAGCGCGCCGGCGTGCGCAACGAGCTGCGCAACCAGGCGTCCGCCAAGATCGCGGAGTTCGGCGGTGGCGTGTACGGCGCCATCGCCATGGCCACGTGGCTGCAGCTGGAGATCGGCGACTTCGTGGGCGACGTGGTCGCGGCGGGCTCGATCGGCGACTTCGTCGGCTCGCTGTCGCTGGGGTGGATGATCTCGCAGGCCGTGTCGTCCATCAAGTTCGCCCTCCAGGCGGGCCTGTGGCCGTGGCACTGGTTCTCGTCCTACGGGATGCAGACGGTGCTGATCGCCGCCGGCGTGGCGTGCGGCCTGGACTGGCTGCTGAAGGTGGCCAGCCCCCGCTACGCCTCCATGCGTGCCGAGCAGGAGAAGATCGCCGCCGCCTGACCGCGCGGATCCGCGATCGACCGAATACACGTCGGCCCTCCCCATCACGGGGAGGGCCGATCTGCTTTCCGGGGACGGCGCGCGACGCGAGTGGCATCTGCCGAACAAAGTCCGTACATTGGGAGTGCAGTCCCTGTCACTCCCTGGTGGAACACTCGATGTCACAGCCCCCGCGCTCCGAGATCACCACGCCCGACGTCCTGGGCGACGAGGAGACCAGCGAGCTTTCGCTGCGTCCCCAGCGCCTGGCCGAGTTCATCGGCCAGCCCAAGGTCAAGGAGTCGCTGCAGATCGCCATCGACGCCGCGCGCAACCGCCGCGAGCCGCTGGACCACACGCTGTTCTACGGCCCGCCGGGGCTGGGCAAGACCACGCTGGCCCTGCTGATGGCGCGCGAGCTGGGCGTGAACATCAAGATCACGGCGGCGCCCGTCCTGGAGAAGCCGGCGGACCTCGTGCGCGAGCTCACCACGCTGCGCGAGGGCGACATCCTGTTCATCGACGAGATCCACCGCCTGCGCCCCATCATCGAGGAGTTCCTGTACCCCGCCATGGAGGACTGGCGGATCGACGTGCGCCTGAGCGACGGCCCGCACGCGCAGATGATCAGCATGCCCGTGGAAAAGTTCACCCTCATCGGCGCCACCACGCGGTTTGGCCTGCTTACGCCGCCCATGCGCGCCCGCTTCGGCATCGTGCAGCGGCTGCACTACTACCCCGTGGAGCACCTGGCCTTCATCGTGGAGCGCACGGCCGAGATCCTGGGCGTGGGCTGCGACAAGGACGGGGCGATGGAGATCGCGCGGCGCTCGCGGGGCACGCCGCGCGTGGCCAACCGGCTCATGCGCCGCGTGCGCGACTACGCCCAGGTGCGCGCGGACGGCCACATCAACCGCCCCGTGGCCGACGCCGCCCTGCAGATGCTGGACGTGGACGAGTTCGGCCTGGACGAGATGGATACGCGCGTGCTGCGCAGCATCATCGAGCAGTTCGGCGGCGGGCCCGTGGGGTTGAACACGCTCGCCGTGGCCATCGGCGAAGACGCGGGGACGCTGGAGGAGGTGTACGAGCCGTTCCTCATCCAGAACGGATTCCTGATGCGCACGCCGCGCGGCCGCGTGGCCACGGCGCTGGCCTACCGCCGCTTTGGCTACGCGCCCCCCGTGGACCAGCAGACGGGGCTCCCCGGCCTGGGAAGCCCGCCGCGCCCCGCCCAGCCCAACCTGTTCGACGCGTGAGCGAGCGCACCTACGTCACGTCGGACTTCGACTTTCACCTCCCGCCGGAGCAGGTCGCCCAGGCCCCGGCGGAGCGACGCGACGCCAGCCGCCTGCTGGTCGTGGACCGCGCGGCGGGTTCGCTGTCGGACCGCGGCTTCGCCGACCTCGTGGACTACGTCCCCACGGGCGACGCGCTGGTGCTCAACGAGACGCGGGTCTTTCCCGCGCGCCTGCTGGGCCGCAAGGCGACGGGCGCCGCGGCGGAAGTGCTCCTGCTCAATCCGTATGAGGGGCAGGAGAAGGTGTGGACGGCGCTCGTGCGCCCTGGCGGCAAGCTCAAGCCGGGCCGGACGGTGGAGGTCGGCCCGGAGCTGTCCGTACAGATCCTGGAGTCCACGCCCGGCGGCGAGCGCATCGTCCGCCTGGACACACCCCTGGGGCTGACGGAGGCGCTGGACCGCTACGGCGAGATTCCCTTGCCGCCGTACGTGGAGCGCGCGGCGACAGAGGAGGACCGCGAACGGTACCAGACGGTGTACGCCCGCGAGCGCGGCTCCGTGGCGGCGCCCACGGCCGGGCTGCACTTTACCCCCGCGCTGCTGCGGGGACTGGAGGCCAAGGGGGTGCGCATCGTGCGGCTCGTGCTGCACGTGGGCGTGGGCACCTTTCGCCCCGTGGAGACGGAGGACCCGGCCGAGCACCGCATGCACTCCGAGCGCTACGCCGTCTCGGCCGATGCGGCGGACGCGCTGAACGCCACGCGGGCGGCCGGCGGCGCCATCTGGGCCGTGGGGACAACGGTCGTGCGCACGCTGGAGAGCGTCGCCACGGACGACGGCGTGGTGCACGCGGGCGAGGGATGGACGGACATCTTCATCCGCCCGCCGTACCCCTTCAAGGCGGTGGACCACCTCGTCACCAACTTTCACCTCCCCCGCAGCACCCTGCTGATGCTGGTGAGCGCGTTCGGCGGCTACGAGCTGGTGATGCGCGCGTACCGCGAGGCCATCCATCGGGGCTACCGCTTTTACTCGTACGGCGACGCCATGCTGCTGGTGTAAACGCACTTGCGACAGGCCGCGCGGCGGGCCGGCATTCCATGGGATGCCGGCCCGCTCCTTTTGTGCGCATTGCGTGCACTCGGCACCGCAATGACTTACGGCAATTGCTGCACGCCGGTGGCGCATTCGATGCGCGTTGCAAGCCGGTTGAGACACGTCGCAAACCAATTATCAGCAAGCACTTGCGTGGGTGTGGAGACGTGGTGAGATTCGGTTGTCAACGCTGCGCGCTTCGCTCATGCCGATCCGCGGGAGACCATGGGCCCGATGCTGCGATGGTTCGTCTTTACGGTGGGGATGGGCCTGCTGCCGTTCGGGTTTCTCGTCCTGCAGCAAGCCTTGCGTGGAATCCCGCCCGGTCAATGGCAGAACTCGCCCGAGCTGTTCTTCTTTTCGATCGTCGTGTGCGCATCGCAGCTGGACGGGATCTTTGCCTCGCTGGCATCCAGCAACGACAGGGAGGGAGATCAGGACCGGGAGAAGGCCGCGCTCGTTCCGATGTTCGGCCTGTTCCTCCTGGGCGCCATCCTCTCGGCTGCCCTGTACGGTGTGTACGTGGATCATGCCCGGAACGATCCGGCGCGCATAATCGGCGCGGTGTGCGGACGGTTTCCCTCTTCCACGAGCCCGGACGTCCGGGAGCACTGCACCGAGTGGTTGGCATTTCAGGCTAATCTGTTTACTTTCTCCATGTGGACGGCCGGCGCGCTGGGCGTGCTGGGAACAGTCGCCGAGTGGATTCGAACCAGGAGGCAGCCATGAACCTGTACTACGAAGTGCTCATCTGGGCCGCCAAGCTCAACATGCTTGGGCTTGCCATCACCACGTTCTGGGCCCTGGGCGTCGTCGTTCACGATCGCTACGTCAACGGCAACGTCGACGCGTTCAAGCCCGAGCGCCGCATGGGACCCGCCGACCGTCGGGCGCATCAGCCCGGCCGCTGATTGCGACATGCCCACGGATTCGGCCATCCGCCTGCTTTACAAGGTCGCAATCGTCGGGTGTACGTGTACATCCCCGTGTACGTGCTCGTCGCGCTTGCATGGTGGGTAGCGTGTTCTACGAGCGCTACGTGACGGGCAACGTCGACGCGTTCAGGCCGGAGCGCCGCGTGGAACCCGCCGACCCCCGCGCCCACCTGTCCGTCAGCGGATCCCGCGACGCACGGATCGCCCCGGGACCACACGTGTCCCGGGGCGATTGCGTTCGTGGAGTGCGGATGACTGGAACGGCGCTCCGCTGTTGATCTGACTCTCGCAGTCCACCGCCGCCGCACGCCGTGGAGTCGCGCAGCGTCAGAATGCGGGACCCGGCAGGTTCACGGGCACGCCGCGCACGCCCCGCGTTCCGCTGCCGAACGGGCGCAGCTGCGGCGGCCGCGGCTCATCCGCGCCCGTCCCGCTGCCGGCCGTGAGCACGGACGCCGTGGCGAACGGCCCAGCCTGGCCGGTCCGCCGCGAGCCGCGCGGGTCCCGGCGTGGGCGGGTCCGATGCGGCGCGGGCGCCCGGCGGTTCCCAATCCACGCGCGGCGCCAGCGTGGAGCTCTCGTCCAGCCGCGCGTCCTCCACGCCTGCGTACTCGCGGTGGAGGGCGCAGAAGAATACGGCCCGCCCGCCTCGTTGTCGCTCCGCTCGGGGGCGAACGCCACCGTTCCCGGTCCGTGGCGCGCGTGGGCTGGCTTTCTTCCGCGGCCATCGAAGAACGTGAGCGGGGGCGCGGGCGGAGGACGTGTGCCGGCGCATCCGCAGCCTCTTCGGCAGGGCTTCGGCTCCGCCCGGACGGCGTCACGGCGGATGCGGGGGCGGCGAAACGACGGGGCCGGGAATGGAACTTGCTCCCGCCCGCCGACAACACACCCGGGCCTCGAAGCCCGGGACGCCCACCCGGAACATCGGAGAGAGTGCCCGTGGCCCTCACCCGTAAGATCTCGCGCGCCATGCAGCGGCAGGTGGACCTGACCACCGCCGTGTGCCAGGAGCGGCTGCTGTCCACCCACGTGCGCCACGTGCTGGCCCTCGTGGACCTGGTGACCGACGAGCTGCCGTTCGACTCGGCGGTCGACATCTACGCCCGCATCCTGCGGCTCACGCCGGAGCAGGCCCGCAACGTGGGCAGCCGCGCGCTGGCGGCCATCGGCCGGCGCAGCGGGCTGACGGAGGCCGAAGATCTCAACCTGGACCTGGCCGACGACGAGAGCGACCTGGATGACTCGTCGGACCGGGGCAGCGACGAGGGGCGCTTCGACGCGGTGTTCTCGCGCGTGCGCCGCCGCATCCGCGGACGCGTCAAGGACGACCTGCGCCAGCGCATCAACCTGGCCGCCGCCCGCGCCGAGGACGCCCTGTTCGAAACGCACGTGCAGAACGCGCTCGTGTTCGGCAAGGCGCTTGCCGAGGAGGTGCCGCTGCACGAGGCCGTGGACCTGTACCTGGACGTGATGGCCATCCCCGAGGGCGTGTCGGACGTGATCTTCAACCGCGCCCTTCGCGTGGTGGCCGACGACGTGCTGCCGCCCCTGGACGCGGCCCGCGTGCCGCGCCGCGAGGTGGACGGCCGCGCGGCGGGCACGGGCGCGCCGGCCGCCACGCCGGTTTCGTAAAGCGGGGAGCAAACGCGTGACGCCCGCTCCGGGCGGGCGTCACGCCAGGGCCGGGTCCGCGCGCGCCCTGCGGC
>NZ_DASURI010000037.1:0-6323 GCF_036280135.1 Longimicrobium sp. | reverse complement strand
AGCGGAACTTCCAGTACCACGCGGCCTTGAGCGCCTCGTACTGGGCCACGCTCACGTACGCGTAGGCCCGCGCGGCGTAGGGCGGGTTGGCGAAGGGGAACTGCGGGTCGGCGAACGGGTTCTCCGGGTCCGGCACGGGATAGGTGCCGTCGTCCCGCGGCGCGGGCGGCAGGTTGAAGCGCGCCACCAGCTCGCGCATCACCTGGTTCCAGCGCAGCACGCCGCCGCCGCTCCAGTACTCCACGGACCGCCGCTGCGCGGCGGTGAGCCGCCCCTGCGCGGCGCGGATGGAGGCCAGCTCCGCGCGGTAGGCGTCGCTCTCCACGGCGGCGGGCGCGGGGACGGCCACCTGCGCGGGCGAGGTGAGCACGATCATCCGCCAGCCGCCCGCGTCCGCGTCCATCGCGACGGGGTCCAGGGGCGGCAGCGGCTCCCAGGCCGCCACCGTGCGGTCGCATCCCGCGGCCGTGAGGGCCGCGGCCAGGGCCAGCAGGGCCGCCGAGAGCGGCCGGAGCGCGGAGGGTTTCATCCGACTTTCCTGGGACGGGGTGGATTTCGGGAAGGGGGCCCGCGGATCCGCGCGCCGGGGAGCGTTGCCGGCTCCCGGCAGACCCCGGATCACGCGCACCAGCCAGGCGAACGGCGCGGTGGCGCAGCCGGGGCGCACGCCGGCCGCGTCGACGGGCATGCGGCCGCGGATGGGCTCGCCGTTCAGCAGCAGCTGGAACCAGAACGGGACGCCGCCGGGGAGGGTGAGCATGATGGCCTGCTTTCCCCCGCGTGACGGATGGAAGCGCGCGGAATGCGCCCTCGCCCCGGGGTCGCGACGTCAGAACGGGAGCGCGTACGCCAGGCCGGTGCTGAACGTGGTCGCCTGGCCCACGTTGCGGCCGCGGACCACGCGGCCGGCGCCGATGCGCAGCACCAGCCGCGTGGCGGGAACGGTGTACGCCGCGCCGGCGTCCACCCGCACGAAGTCCATCCGGTTGGAGACGAACGGCATGTCCTGCCGCCGGATGTCGCTGCCGCCCAGCGTGCGCTGCACGGTGGCGGATACGGGCAGGTGCAGCCGCCCGCGCCCGAAGCCGGCGCCCAGCGTGTAGTCCAGCACGTCGGGCATGGCCACCCGGTTGCCCAGGTGCAGCTGGCCGTCCGTGTAGTAGGCGTCGCGGTCCAGCCGCACCGTGCCGCGCCAGGTGTACGCGGCGGACGCGCCCAGCGACCACCCGGCCGGCGCCTCCCACCCCGCGCTCGCCCGCGCCGACACCCGCCGGCTCCCCAGGCCGATGCTCAGGGGCAGGAAGTCCGGCGAGTAGCCCCCCGCGGGCATGCCCACCGCGGCGCCGACCGCCGCCGTCGCGCGTCCCCCCGCGGCGGGCGCGGAGAGCAGGGCGTAGCGCGCGGAGACCTGCACGTCCTGCACGCCGTGCATCTCGCGCAGGGTGCCGCGGCTGGCGCGGGTGCGCACGTACGGCAGCGCGGCCGTCACGCTCAGCCGGTCCGTCACCCCGTAGCCCGCCACGAGCGCCGCGCTCCGCGTGGTGACGGTGCCGATGTTCTCGTTGCCGCGCCGCAGCGTGCCCTCCCAGTAGCGGTCCCACTGCTCGTGCGTCAGCACCACGCCCGCGGTCAGCGTGCGGCGGGGGATGGCGCCGTCCATCCCCTGCCCCGCCAGCGGCGCGTGGCCCGACAGCAGCGCCAGGAGGACGATGCCGCCCAGGGCGGGGCGCACGGCCGGGCGCCGGTGCAGGGCGCACGAGCAGGTCATCCGCGCGGCCTCGGACGGGGACGGCCACAGGTGGTACGCCATCCCCACCACCATGGGCACGAAGACGACGGTGTTGTAGAACAGGTGCAGCTCCACCCGCGGCGCCACCAGCTGCACGATGCTGCTGGGCGCCGGCCCGCCCCCCAGGCGCCATCCCCCCAGCACCTGGCTCAGGAGCAGCGCGTGCTCCAGGTGGTGCCAGAACTGGATCGCCAGGGCAATTCCCCACCACGTCCGCGCGCGGCCCGCCATCCCCGGCCGGAGCACGAGCAGGCCCGCCAGCATCACCAGGGCGTAGCCGTAGTGCAGCCACTCGGAGTGCACCAGCCACGGCCACACCATCCCCAGGGCGCCCAGGGCGTGGTGGCGCGGCATCCCCATCACCCAGATTTGCCAGGCCTGGAACAGGTGCTCCGCCCAGTGCCCCAGCACCACGGCCATGAACACCCACAGGGCGCGCCGGTGCAGGGGGCCGTTCAGCCGCTGCAGGACGGTCTCACGGGCGGACGACGGGGCGGCGAGGGAAAGGATGGACATCGGCGTACCCTTGGGGTGAGAGGGGCGCGGCTCAGGACGCGGGGGGATGCGGACGGGTGCCGTCTCCCGCGCCGCCCGACAGGCGCTCGGCCAGGAGCACGGGGAGCGACACCAGGATGGGCGGATCGACGGGGTCGCGGGGGCGCAGCGCCAGCTCCACGGGGCGCGGGGCCTCGCCGCCGCGGACCTCCACCGGGCCGGCGGCCGCGCGCAGGGCGTCGTCCTGCAGCAGCACGCGTGCGGGCGGGGCGCCCGGGGCCGCCGCCATGCCGGCCGCGAAGACGTGGTACTCGCCGTCCGGCAGCGGGCCCACGTGAAACGGGCCGCCCTCGCGCAGCAGGGCGCAGGCGCGCGGCCGGCCGCTGGGCAGGGGCGTGGTGAAGACGCCCACGAAGATGGCCCCCGCGAAGCCGTCCGGCGCCCGCACCACGCCCGCCAGGCCGCCGCGCGCCGCGGCGGGCGCGTCCACCACGTCGGGGACGCGGGAAAGGGCGGCGGGGCCCGTCCCCGCGGCGGCGAAGCCCCGCAGGCGGGCGGGCGGCATCCCCACGGCTTCCGCGAACTGGCGCGTGAACGAGCCCACGCTGCTGTATCCCACCTCGAAGCAGATGGAGGTGGCGCTGTAGGGCGTGGTGAGCAAAAGGCGCCGCGCCGCGTCCAGCCGCAGGGCGGCCAGGAAGCGAAAGGGCGGCATGCCCGTCACCTGGCGGAACACGCGGTCAAAGTGGTACGGGCTGGACGCCGCCGTGCGGGCGATGGCCGGCAGCGACAGGGGCTCGCCCAGCCGCTCGCGCATGGCGCCGATGGCCTCTTCCACGGAGCGGCGGCGCGAGGCGGCCGTGCGCTCGCGGCACGGGGGCGGCACGCGGGGCCCGGCCGGGAGGGCGCAGGCGGTGCTCATCGGGGAGCCTTCCCGGCGGGCGGGGCAGCAGGCGCGGGGTTTCCGTTCGAAATGTCCATGGATCGCGTTCCCTTCGTGAACCTGCATGGGGGACTTTGCTCGCGGCGGATGCAGGCATACGGGCGCCGCACCCCGCCTCCTCACGCGAACGGCCGCAGGGCCTCGCGCAGGGCGTCCGGCACGGGGGCGGGGACCACGCGCCCGTCCTCGCGCCGCATGCACGCCACCTCCTGCTCGCCGCGGGCGACCAGCTCCTCGCCGCCGCCGTCCACGCGCCAGTACTCAAAGCGCATGGTGACGCGGTTCTGCGCCGTGCCGCCCAGCCGCATCCGGACGGCGACCTCGTCAAAGGCGCGCAGCTCCGCCAGGTACTCGCAGCTCACCCGCGTGGTCACGAGCGCCAGGCCGTCCGCCAGCTGGTCCAGCACGGCGGGCGCGTGGTCGCGCAGGAACAGCTCGCGGCAGCGCCCCTGCCAGCGCACGTGGTTGGCGTAGTAGACGTTCCCCACCAGGTTCGTCTCCTCGAACCCGACCACGTGGCGGTGCTCGTAGGCGGGGGTCATCAATCCGCTCCCTGCGCCGCGAGCTCGGGGACGGGGGCCACCAGCGCCGCCCCGTCTTCCCCGCTCCCCGCCAGCACGGCGGCGGCGACCGTATCGCCGTCCCGCACGCGAAGCACGCACGCCGGCACGCGGAGGGCGCCGCAGCGCAGCACCACCCACCCGTCCGGCGCGGCGGAATCCATCACCAGCGGGGCGTCGTGCGGCAGGCCGGCCTTGCGCAGGCACTCGCGCGCGGCCCACACCCGCGTGGCGGCGGCATCGATCTCCTCGCCGGCCTCGCGCGCCACCTGCTCCGCCAGGCGGAACCCGTCCGCCCCCAGCAGGTCGCGCCACAGGGAGGCCGGGCGCGGCGTCACGCGCTCCAGGTCGCACCCCACGGGCGCCAGCCCCGCCACGCCCAGGGTGAGCTCGCCGCAGTGCGCGGCGCTGACGGCCCGGGGCAGGTCCAGCACCTCCGGCCCCCCGTCGGGACGCCGCCGGACGGCCACGCGCACGCCCGCCGCGCGGCCGATGGCGCGGTCGCTGGCCGTCCGCCGGTCGCCGCCGCCGCGCTCCACGGCGACGCTGACGGCCGCGCCGGGCACCAGCTCGGCCACGCGCCGCTCCAGGTACGGGCCCAGCAGCGCGGGCACCCAGCCGTCCGCCGCCTCCAGCCGCGCCACGCGCCGCAGCCGCAGCCCCGTCCAGCGCTCGCGCACGGCGCCGTCCGGCGCGCAGACCTCCACGTCGTAGACCAGCTCCTGCCCGTCGTCCTCCACCTCGCGGGCACGGACGACGTGGGCGGACGCGGGATCGAGCACGCCGGGCGTCAGCCGCGCGACGGCGACGGGAAGCACGAGCGCGTGGGGGATGCAGGCCTGGATGGCGTGCAGGGCGGCGTCGCGGGCGCCGGCGTCGCCCAGCAGCCGCGCGGGGGGCAGGTACGCGCCGAACCAGCGGGCGTCGCCGCCGGGGGCCAGCACGGCCTCGCACTCGCGCGCCCGCAGCCGGCGGTATCCGCGCACCCGGCGAAAGCGCCCGCCGTGAAAGAAGATGCCGCCGTACAGCTCGCGCTCCGGGTCCAGGGACACCTCGCCGCCGTCATCAGCCGGCAGGGCGCGCGCGGCGCCGTCCGCCCCCGCGCCCACGCGGCAGCGGGCGCGGAAGTGGTCCGCCGCGAAGCCCGTCGCCTCCGTCCGCAGGGCCACGTCCACGGCGCCGTCCTCGCCCAGCAGGGCGCACAGCCGCACGCGCGCGGTGCCCTCCGCCGGGACGACGACGGGGCGGTCGAACCGCACGTCCTCGAAGACGGGCGCCACGTCCGTCCCGGCCAGCGCGCGGGCGGCCTGCGCCATGGCTTCCAGCCCCAGGACGGCGGGGAGCAGGCGCTCGCCGCGCACGACGTGGTCGTCCAGGTAGGGATCGGTGGCGGCGGAAAGGTCCGCGTCCGCCACCAGCTCCACGCCGGGGTAGTGGACGCGCGGGTGCTCCAGGAAGCGCAGCAGGGGGAGGTCCGGCCGGTCCACGGGCAGCGCGGGCGGCGCGCCGAACCGGCCGGCCACGACGACGGAGGACGGCGTGGCCGGGTCCGCCAGCAGCCGGCGCAGCATCCGCACGCCCTCGTCCGGGGCGACGGGAGAGACGCCGGCGCGGGCGAGCGCGTCCAGGGCCCCCAGCCGCGCGCCCATCCCCATGCCGGACCACACGGACCACTCCACGGTCAGCGCGCGGCAGTGCGGATGTGCGGCGCCATGGCGCGCCACGTCGCGCGCGAGCCACTCGTTGGCCAGCGCGTACCCGGCCTCGCCGGCCATCCCCGTCCGCGCGATGATGGAGCCAAAGCCGACGAGCAGCCGCAGCCGCGCGGGGTCTGCGGCCGCCAGCACGTTGCGCAGGCCGCGGAGCTTGGGCGCCAGCGTCTCCGCCAGGGCCGCCTCGTCCAGCGACGCCACCAGCCGCGGCACGTTGACGGCGGCGCCGTGCAGCACGGCCGTCACGGGGCCCAGCTCCGCCTCCGCGGCGGAGACGGCACGGCGCACGGCATCCCCGTCCGTCACGTCGGCGGAGAAGTAGCGGGCGCGCACGCCGGCGGCGGCCATCCGCTCCAGGGTGGCGTCCAGCGCCGCGTCGTGCCCCGCCCGCGCCGTGCCCAGCAGCACGAGCGCCGCGCCCGTCTCCCGCGCCAGGGCCAGGGCGCACTCCGCCGTGATCCCCTTGCCGCCGCCCGTCGCCAGCAGCACGTCGTCCGCGCCCAGCGGGAGCGCGGCGGATGCCGTGGACGGCGGAGACAGGCGCAGGCGCGGGACGCGGCGGGTGCCGTCCGCGCCGTAGTGCGCCTCCGTGTAGCCCCGGGCCGCGCGCGCCTCGTCCGCGGCCCGGCGCGCGGCGCCCGGCACGTCCGCCGGCAGGTCGACCACGCAGATGGTGGCGCGCGGCGCCTCCAGGGCCAGGCTGCGCGCGAAGCCGGCGCCGCCCCCGCCCTGCTGCACCAGGAGAAGGCGCGTGGGGCCGTCCGGCGCCAGCACGGCGCGCGCGCCCTCCATCAGCAGGGGCAGGTGGCGCTCGTCCGCGTCCG
>NZ_DASURI010000036.1:0-8234 GCF_036280135.1 Longimicrobium sp. | reverse complement strand
GCCTTGCGGACCGTGCTCGTCTCCGCGTCGTAGTGCTCCAGCGCCGCGACGTTCATCGCGTACGGGTCGTCGCGGAACGGATCGAGGTTCGGCCGGCGCACGGACACGTTGCCGGCGCGGTCCTCGATACGCTTCTCCAGGTTGATGGGCCCGTACTGGCGGACGAAGGCGTCGTAGGCGCGGTTGAGAGAGCGCCGGGCGGCCTCCTGCTCGGCCTCGGGGCACTCCTGGGCCTGGGTGCGCAGCACCTCGCGCTGCGCGTCGCGGATCGCGCAGAGGGAGACGACCTTGTAGACGTCCCGCTCGTGCCGGAGCCCGTGGAAGACCCACCGGCCCTCCCGCCAGCGCCGAAGCCTGCCGTTCACCACCTTAAACGCCCCGTCGGCGAGCCCTGCCGCGGCAGACGCGTCCGCGAAGCTGATGCTGCCGGTCTGGCGCCGGGGCTGGTAGACGTCCGCCGGGAGGAGGCCGGTGATGCGCGCCAGCTCCTCGTCCAGGCTGCGGTTCGCCGGGAGCACGACGGCCGGGTCCGTCTGGCGGAACTGGTTGCGCCCGGTAAGCCGAAGGTGGCCGGCCATCATCTCCGGGTGCGCGGCGAAGTACTCGTTGACGCGCGCGGGGCCGTCCGGCGTCTCCACCTCCACCGTCTCCAGCCACGCCGGGCTCACGTCCACCTCGTGCGCCCCGCGGCGCCGCAGGATGAGCAGGTCCGTGGTCACGCGCTGCACCGCCCGCCCGCGGAAGGCGCTCTCGGGCAGCCGCACGGCCGCGACCAGGTCGGCCCGCTCCGCCAGGTACGCGCGGGCGGCCGGGTCCGCGTGGTCCATGGTGTAGCGGCTGGTGATGAGCGCGACGAGCCCGCCCGGCCGCGCGAGCGCGACGCTCTTGGCGAGGAAGTAGTTGTGGATGGTGAAGAGCCGCGGGTTGTACACGGGGTCGTGGACCGCGTACGCGCCGAACGGCACGTTGCCGACGACCAGGTCGAAGGCGTCGCGGGGGAGCACGGCGTGCTCGAACCCGCAGATCCGGATGTCAGCGGACGGATACAGCGCCCGCGTGATGGCGCCCGCGACCGGCTCGAGCTCCACCCCCGTCCAGCGCACTCCCGACTCCGGCGCGGGGCCGCAGCCCAGGAAGATGCCGCTGCCGAGCGCGGGCTCGAGCGCCTGCAGCCCATCCCACACCGGGCCGTCGATCCCGAGCCGCGCGAGCATCGCGTAGATGGCCCGCACCAGCCCCGGCGGCGTGTGGTTCGCGTTGGGCGTGCTGGCCTGCGCGGCGCGCCACTCCTCGGCCGTGAGGAGCCCCTTCAGCTCTCCGGCGAACACGCCCAGCTTGGGGTGGTCGTCGATGAAGATCCCGGGGAACGGGCCCCAGCCGATGTACCGCGCGAGGATCTCCTGTTCTTCGCGGGTGGCCTCCCGCCCCTCGGCCTGCAGGGTACGGAGGAGCCGGATGGCGGCCAGGTTGGCACGCACCTGGGTGCGCTCCCCACCTTCACGGGCCGGTTTCTCGGGGAAGCGGAAGTCCGGATAGCCGACCGGGACGACGACAGTCTTCGGCTCTTCCGACGAGTCCTGTGGGACGGTGACGACCAGGGCTCCCTCGGGCGTGAACCCGAAGAAGCCGAGCTGATCCTCGGAAGGGTGGGTGTCGCTGGCTGCGGGGGCGAGCAGGACCATGCTCACACTCTCTCTGCACCGGGTTGGGATCGGAGGCGACGGCGCGCCTGCGGACTCCACCCCACTTTTCTCCCCACGCGGGGGTTAATTCCGATGCGGGCCGGAACTGGGCATCGCTACCTCCGTAGGGCGGTTCGAGAGAAGGAAAGAGATCACGCCCTTCCCGTTCTTCCCTCGCCCTCGCCCGCCGGCGCGTGCGGTGGCCGGTGTGGCGGGCAGGCGGGGGCACGGCTTGTATGGGGACATGACGAAAGGGCCCACGGCGGTGCGCCGTGGGCCCGAGTACGGTTATGTACGTTCTTTACACCCCCGACGGGGAGCTCGATTGGCCGCCCTCTACGCGCTGCCGGCGGACCGAACGCAACCACGGAGACGCTGGAGTGAGCGGAGCGGCATTCGTGAAGGAGTTAGCCTTCGACCGGCCGGTGAACACAATCGCCGTCACGCGCGATGATCGGCTGCTCTACGGCGCGGTCGATGAGCCGTATCCCAGCATCGTTGAATGGCGTCTCACCGGTGCCGCTACTGGAATTTAGAGCGATCTGGCGGATCCGCCCACATGCCTAAACCGAACCTTACAGGTGCACCATGAGCTTCCTCAAGCGAACAATTGCATCAACGGCAGCTCTCAGCCTCGTGCTGCTGGCTCCCATTACCTTCCAGCCGGCGAGCGTGCTGGCCGAGGGTCCGGGAGCACTGATCCGGCTGAACGACGCCTGCGGCCAGGCGACGTCTTGCCGGGCTGCGAACACCTACATCTGCTCGACCCACAACCAGGACCATATGAACTACACGTGCAACACGGGTTGCGCGCCGCCGCAGGAGACCTGATCCCGTAGCACCTCGGCTCAACCGGGATGATCCGCCAGATCCTCCATGGAGATCAATGTATCGTAGCCTGATGGCCGGAACGGTCCTTTCCCTGTCCGCGAGCGCGTGCGCCGGTGATCCCGGCGCCCGCGCCTCCAGCGTGGGCATCGACACCGTCGGAACGACAATCATCGTCACCAACCCGGAGCGGGCCGCGCCCAGCCCCTCGCCCTTGCTTGCCCGGCAGGCATTCCTGATCGGCGAGGAGGAGGGGGAGCCAGCGTACACGTTTGGCTCCATCTCCTCGCTCGCGGCCGATGAGGCTGGCCGTGTGTACGTGAGCGACGTGATGGCGGACGAGGTGCGTGTATTCGGGCCGGGCGGGGAGTTCATTGAGCGAATCGGCCGGCGGGGAGACGGGCCGGGAGAGTTCCGGGCCCCGACCGGGCTCGCCATCAGCAACTCGGGCGTTCTCCACGTCCGTGACGAGACACGCGTGCAGCGGTTCTCGCCCCCACGGCCCGGGGCCGCCGCTTCCCGCTACGAGGGTTCGCATCCCGGGCCCGCCTACGCGTTCTCGCTGATGACGACGCGCCTGGACTCGGCCGGTCGTCTGTACTATCCCATGCGGGCCGGCCGAATTCCGAACCAGAAGTACTTCTATCTCGTCTACGATTCGGCCGGCGTTCTCCTCGACACGCTCTCACTGCCCGCGTCGGTCCGGGTACCCGGCGAGACGGCGATCTTTCGCACCGGGGCGTCCGGAGGGCGGATGGTGCCGGGGCTCGCCCGCTCGCCGTTCGCACCCGTGCCGGGCTGGGACGTGACCGCCGAAGGCCACCTCCTGATTTCCCGTGGCGAATCCTACGAGATCGCGGAACTGGCCGGGAACGGCGACACGCTCCGGGTGATCCGCCGGGAAGGAGCGGCGGCCCCCGTGCCACCCGGCGAGTACGACGATTCCTTGCGCGCGGTCCGCCAGCGGGTTGCCGACGCTCCCGCGCCGGTAGAGCGCCTCGAAGGCGTGGCGGAGGAGATCCGCAGAGGAGAACTGCCCCGGACCCTGCCACAGATCCTGTCCGTGCAGGCCGGCACAGACGGCCGCATCTGGGTGCGGCGCTGGCCTGCCGCGGGAGAAGGGGGGGCGCTGTACGACGCTCTCTCGCGGGAAGGAATTTACCAGTACAGCGTGAGATTGCCTTTGAGCATGGCGTCCGTACCCGCTCCTGTTTTCACGGACAACCGGGTCTATGGCGTCGTGGTGGATTCCGACACGGAAGTGCAGCGAGTGGTCGCGTACGATCTTCCAGCCCCATAGAGGGGGGGAAACGGCTGCGGTTACACTCGGGACCTACCCTCCCGCTATCTGGAGCCCGGCACGCGAACGTGCCGGGCTCCGCGCGTTCCGCGGCGGGGGACGTGTTCCTCCCCTGACGGCGCCATGCACGGGATGTTTCGCGAACGTCCGCGCGGGGCCGGACGCGGGGGTATCATGCGTTGCCTACTATAGCATGGCCTGTAGATCGCTGGACCTGGCGAGTTTGCTAGTTCCCCGAACCGATGGTTCCCACGCCTGCCTGCTCCGGGGTGGTGTATCGATTGCCGGACCCGAAACCGCCGATCCCGGAGCCTGATGAACCGGCGTCGCCTCCACTCACACCACCTGGCCCGCCCGACGTCGCAGCACCCTCCACAACTTCCCCGTGACGTCCGCCAGAACCGTAGCCCCACCCGCCGGACTGCGCGGTACCTGACCCGAACCCGTGACCGCCGTCGGAGCTCATCGAGAGCATCGCGTTCCCACCACCGAAGGTAAGACCGCCACCTGACGCGACGCGTGCGCCGGAGCCGAACGTGTGGCCGCCACGACTGGTCGTCTCACGCTGAACGGAGTGACCAGACCCAGTGAGGACGCCGGCAACGGTGGTACTCTGCACCTGATGGCCGCTGCCGAGAGTATGACCGCCATCCAGCGCCGCCGTCGGGAGCTGGGAATCGCAGGCAGCTAGAGCGAATAGCAGAAGGGGTGCGAAGTTGAGCGCTTTAGCTTGGACGCGCATGGCCATGACTCCTGGATTTGGTGGGTGTGTTTCGCCGAGATTCGCTTTAGTTGCCGGATCCGTATCCCATGCCGCCGCGCTCAGCGACGTCCGCCGCCGGATCACTGCCTTGGGCGGAGGTCGTTGCCGCGGTATCCGTTCGATTGCCTCCACCAAACGTATATCCCCCGTTGTACGAAGGGATCTCCGGCGCTGTGATGGTCGTCCGAGGCTCGCTGCATGCAGCGAAGACTAGCAATCCTGGGATTGCAGCGGCGACCGAGGCTCGGAAGGTTTTCACGGTAGATTCCTCAGAGGGGTTGCTATGACACCAACACGGATGCGCCAAATTAACCTCTCTTATCCTCAATCCGCCAGAAAGCGCCGATCAGACGCCCAGCTGTTCCTCGGGCTGGCCCACTGGCACCGGTAACAGCGCCCCAGCAAGGGGGAGTGCACGATTTCGGATGGGATGGAGTCACTTGCGTCAGTGTCCTGAGCCGTAGGTCTCCGGTCCTCGCGCCGCCCCGGTAGAATCGGCGGAAGTTGTCATTAAGTCATTTCCGGAGCCGATTCCAATGACGACCCCGGCGGTTTCTAATTCGTCCGCGTACCGGAGCCGACGAAACCTCCGCCGTCGAGTTGTACGGCGGAATCACCGTGAGGCAGCAGCGGTTCGCCTCGGCTGCATCCGGCGGCGGCCACCCGGGGACGAAGGGCGGTGCTGGTTAGCACCAGTCCCCAGACGGCGGCACGTACTTCATCGGTCAGCCTCCCTAAATAACAGATTACGTGAAGATCCGTGTGCGGTCGCAAATCTTGGTAAACCGCGCGTATCGCGCCACATTCTTGACTACCATCCCAACTCTCACCTGCGCAGGCTCTGGGACGGGCGGCCGTTCTAGGCGGAGTACCGGGATCTGCGACGCGCGGCTCTTTTGTCTACTATAGCGCGCGCCGAATGTAGTGCGTAACTTGTCTGCTCGCCTGCTCCGAGTGGCCCGTATCGAGCGCCGCGCATGCCCGGGCGAACGGCTGGCTGGGTGTTCGGGTCGCCTTGGTGCCCGGAGTAGCTGGGAGGCCGGGTGGCCGGTTGGACGGGTGGGTCGGGCGCGCCGTCGGGCCTCGGCGCCAGCCGCGCGGTTCCGCTTGCGTTCGCCGTTCCCTTAGTGCACCTTTTCCGCTAAGGTTTAACGTTTCCAGTGGTCCTTGTCCCCTCCTACGATGCGCCCACTCTCGCGGACCGCGAGTGATCAGCCCGGCCACACGCGAGCGAAACGGAAATGGACGGAGCGGCCTGCCCCGCCGCCATTGCGCACGCCGTTTGAAGGGGCTGAAATCCTTGATGAAATACCAGGCACGCTGGGGCTTGTCCTCTGGCAGCGGCTTCGTGACGTGCTCCTGTGGACCTATACCCCGATCGCTTCGCGAACAGACCTGTACTGCGAAAGCGACAAGCCCGCCGAGCCGGTCCCCGCGTTCCTACGAGAAACCGGGGGGCATGTGGCGCTTGCTCACCCTCTACAAGCGGTCGAGGCGCTGTGCACGCACCCCGACCTGATCGGGACGGATGCGGTAATCGCGGCGTGCCTGCAGATCAGCAAATGGGCAACAGACGAAGGTTATGTCATCACTGCGGTACATTTCTCAGAGGCTGCTTACTTCCTTCGTCCAAGCGATTCCGGTCTAGCGTTCAACGCTGGGAGAGCCTGCCGCCGCCGGGCTGCATATGAACGGGCGGAGACTTGGTTTAGCCGTGCGATTTACTTGGCGCGTGCTACGAAGGACTGGATTTCCTACGCTGATGCGCTGCTCGGGTGGGGGAACATGGAGTTTCAGCGCGCGAACTTCGATGCCGCTAGGTCGCTGTATCTCCGGGCGTTCCGAACGGCGAAGAAGGGCAAGGTGCGGAAGCTTGGCGCAGCCGCACAGCACAATCTGCTGTTGCTTGCGATCGAGTTGCGGGACTGGGTGGCGGCCGCGCCGCACGCGCAACTTGCTTACGAGTTGTACCCCGCCGATAACGAGCGGTGGCCATATCTGGCGCATGACGTCGCACTTGCGTGGATGTGGCAAGGCTACTTTAACGAGGCTCTCCCCGTCTTCGTGGAGGCCTTCCGTCTCTTCACGGCGCCGGTGGAGAGGCTACAAGTCTGGGCGAACATTGGCCGGACCGCTGCCGCGCTGGGTGATAGCAACAAGTTCTTCGAAGCCGTGGCGTATGTTACGGCCCGCACTCACAACGCAGGTGAGTTCGTCGCTTCCTCACTGGTCAACTTGGCCGAAGGGGCACGCTCCCTGGGGCTGGTTCTACAGGCGCGTCAGCTTGCGCAGCAGGCTCTAGAGGTTGCTAGACGACGCGGCGAAGGCTCCACCGCCGCTCATGCTGAATCATTCTTGGCGCATCTGGCGGATAGGGACGCGCGTGACGTAGTCCGGACCGCGCCAGACGACGTGCACGCGCTCTCCGCCCAGCTTACCGACGCCCTTAGGCGCTATTCCAACCCGCCCGTGGGCTAGGGCGGCCTCCCGCCGTTAATGGCCTGACCCGAACCCTCCGCTTCCTCCTCTTGCTCCGCCTCCGGTTGTATCGGTGGCGGTTGTTTGCGTCTGCGTATCCTCCACGGGCGGCAGCGGTACGGCGGCCTGCGAGAGAACCGCACCTCCGTCCTGTCCACCTTGCGACGCCGTGGGGCTGCTGGTGCAGCCGCCTGCCGTAGCCGTCGCGAGCACCAGGGCGAGGCAAAGGGAGCGTGCGCGCATCGTTCGTATCTCCTGAAAAAGGGGCGGTGACAATTCGCGGCCGGGAGTGGCCGCGTGTTGAAATTACCTCTAATCGTGTACAACGCGCCACCGTGGTACCCGGGTGGTGCAGTGGCGGATTCTGACATCCGTGCAAGAGGGTGTGGCCTAACGTGATCGAGCGGCCAAGCCGGTACGCTTGGCGGTGTTTTGGCGCCTGATTGCGAGACCAACACTGGACGGTTTAGCCATAAAACGAGGTTTGTTTTCAGGCGGAAACCGTTTCAAGTGAGGCGTGGTCCCCGTGCCGACTCCAGCGCTAGCTCACCCAGTCGCGCCATCCACCAATCCGGAAGTTCCTCAGTCTCACAGGCCGGAGGATTACCCCGATTCCCAATCTGCCGCGAACCCCAGGGATGCGGATGCCAAGGGATCGGGCCTGCGCCCGCATGAGAGACCGACGGACTGCGCAACGCCCCCAACTCCGGGCCGCATGTTCGGCAGCGGGAACTGATGGGCGCGCCAGGACGGCTCCCGTCGGGGAGCCCAGCGCCGTCGGACGGAGCGCAGCCCATTGGGCGATCCGCAAACTTGGCCACCGAGGAGATGCGGAAATATCACGAGGAAGGGCGGTACATGCGGCTCATCCGGGTTGGTTCGACCTGGATGTTCGGGAGCGGCAGCTGATGGGCAGGGGCAATGATTGCCGGGATGGAACTGCGCGCCGTTGGTGCGTCCCTCACAGGATGGCGCGCGATTTCGGCGAACGGCTGGACGGGGAGCGCATCCTGGAGGAATCGCCGGGGGACCTCGGGCTGCTGCTGTGGCGGACAGCGCGGGACGTGGCGCTGTGGGCGATGACACCGGAGGAACGGCGCGGGGGGCTGTTCGCGAGTGGAACAGCCGGCGCGCGGCTGGCGCTCGTCACCGCGGCGGAGCTGCCGTCGATGCTGCCGGCCCC
>NZ_DASURI010000035.1:0-6327 GCF_036280135.1 Longimicrobium sp. | reverse complement strand
GGGGAGGTGGGCGAGCTCCGCGAGCCCGGAGGGGGCGCTCGCGCGGTGTCGCCTCCAGGCACGAGGCCAGCCCCGGCTTTCTATTCAGGGGCCCTCACGAACTCAACCGCGCCGGATGCGCGCGGCCCCGAAGGATCTTCCCGCCTTGCCAAGGACTTGGCGCAGCGGCGAAGTCCCTGCCCGCGGAGGAAAGCCGTCGGTAGCTCATCCGCTGCGTCTGCCCGGCTCGCCTCCGCGCAAATCGCCGCGGTCCAGCCAGGGCCGACTTCTACCGATCGCGATCGGGTGGATGATGTGCCCGGGCCGACTTCCGCGCCCGGCGCCGCCACCATGCCTCTCCAAAAAAATTCGAAGGCCGTCCCCTCGCCGGCAGCAGCCTCCCTACCAAGGACAGCCAACACCCTGCCGATCGCCGTCCACACCGCACCCGGCCGTCGATCGGGCCGCCATCCAGCACGTTCCAGGTCAGGCGGGCCGCGCCTCCCGTCGATCATCCGGCACCCATGACGCCGCGCCCCCCTGCCCCGTCCGCCGCGGCTCCATCCGCCCCACTCGGCACCCGTCTGCCCCGCCACGTCACCGTCCCGCGCTCGTGGCGGATCCACGACTCCACGGCCAGCGCCGCCGCCATCAGCACACCGACGGGGTGCAGCAGCACCGTCCGCCAGCCATACCGAAAGAGCAGCGCCCCCGCCACCCGCATCACCAGCAGCAGCGCGAGCGGAAGGAAGGCGATGCGCGTCCGGCCGATCAAAGCGATCGCGAACGGGGCCAGCCACGCGAACGCCAGCAGCGCCACGCCGAACGCGAAGGAGAGTCTGCGCCCGCCCAGCAGCGGATACAGGTTCTTGCGGAAGCCCTCGCGCATCTCGCGCGCGCTGCCGTACATCCGCACGGCCAGCAGCGCCGGCGCCACGCATGCCACCAACCGATGCCCCGCCGCCTTGATCCGTCGGCCCAGCGCCACGTCCTCCAGCACCTCGCCCCGCACGGCCGCGTGGCCGCCGCACGCGTCGTACGCCGCGCGGGTGAACGCCAGCCACTGCCCGTTCGCCATCGACAGCGACGGCGCGCGCACGACCGGGATCAGCCGCATCGGCAGCAACGCCAGCACGGGCAGCTGCGCCACGACCGGCACGACGGCCGCCTGGGCCCAGCCCTCCAGCCGCTGACGAGGCAGCGCCGTCAGCGCGCCGGCGGCGTGGCGCCGCAGCATCGCCACGGTACGGCGGACGGCGGCGGGCGCGGCCTCCACGTCCGCGTCGCAAAAGACGAGGATCTCACCCGTGGCGACCTTCGCCAGCTGGTGGCATGCCCAGTTCTTTCCCACCCACCCCGCCGGCGGCTCCGCCCCCTGCAGCACCGTCAGCCGTCCGCCGACATCGGATGCGATGCGCCGCGCGACGTCCCCCGTCCCGTCCGTCGAGCGATCGTCCAGCAGCAGGATCTCCAGCGCCGGATAATCCTGCGCGAGGAGCGAAGGCAGCGTGCGGCGCAGGTTCTCCGCCTCGTCGCGGGCCGGCATCAGCAGGCTCACCTTCGGCGTCGCATCCGGCTCACCGGCACGCTCCAGGCGTGGCGCCGTCCACAGGTTGAAGAGCGAGACGGCAAGCATCACCGAGAGCACGGCCGCGCAGGCCAGCGCGAGCGCTGTCACGTCGCCTCCACGGTCTCGCGGACGGACGGCAGGCGGCCGTACGGGCCAGGCCAGTGCGCAGGCGCGTCCTCGCCGTGGCGGGCGAGAAAGGCGAGCAGCGCGTCCAGCTCCGCCGTGACGGCAGATTCCAGTTCCGCCGGGGGCAGCGCGCCGTCCACGCGGAGGGGCTCCGCGGCGGAAGCAAAGACGGTGGCGCGGGTGGAGCTCAGCGGCTCCACGTGCAGCGCGATGGGAAGCACCGTCAGCGGCGCCAGCTCGCGCGCCAGCAGGCCCACGCCGGGGTGGAATCCCAGCGGGCGCTTGAACGAGGGCCAGATGCGGCCCTGGGGAAAGAAGACGACCGTGCCGTCCGGCCGCTCCGCCAATCGCGCGCGCAGCTGCCGCACGCATGCCCGCAACGACGCGCCGGAGCCCGGCTCGATGCCGTGCACGCCCATCCGCCGAAAGAACGGGCGCCGGGCCAGCTCGCGCTCCAGCATCACCACGAACACGGGGGACGACGGACGCAGCACCCGCTGCACCTCGCGCAGGGTGAACGGGTCCCACCAGCTGGTGTGGTTGGCGGCGAGCAGGAGCGGGACGTCGCGGGGAAGGTCGGCCGGGAGCCCGGCCATCAACGTGCGGACGCGGCGGTCGCGCCAGGGACGAAAGAACGCCTCGAAGGCGGCGACCGCCAGGGGGTTGAAGCGGCTGTCAGGCATCGCCCAGGGAGGCGTGCAGCGACGCCTCCAGCGCGGCGCGCTGCTCCGGTGAGGGTTGACCGTTCTCCAGCACGAACCGCACGATGGCCTGGTACAGGTCCGGCGGGTAGTCGCCGCGCACGGCGGGCAGCAGCCGCGACAGGGCCGCGAAGTCGTCGCGCACGGACCAGCCACGGCCCAGGATGCGCGGCAGGTAGTAGCAGCTCATCAGCCGCAGGTAGCGCGCCTCGGCGTGGTCCGGGTGCTCCGTGATGAGCGAGTCCAGCGTGGCCAGGCCGCGCCGCGTGTGGCGCAGGCGGTCCGGCGGCCACACGCCGTGCTTGGCGCGCAGCAGCGTGAACGCGCCCACGTACGCCGTGAGCGTGGCGCGGGCGTGCGCGTCGCGCGTGTGGGCGCGCTGCCGCTCCACCTCCGCCAGCCCGCGGGGGATGGCGCCCTCCGACTGGACGGCCTCGTAGTACAGGTGCCGCACCTGGGCCAGGCCCGTCCGGGCCCCGGGCATGGGCGCCTGCGCGCCGGCGGAATCCGCGAAGACCATGAGCAGCAGCGCGGACAGGAGGATCGCGATCCGCTTCACGCGCCGGCCAGCCGGACGGGCGCGGCGTCGCGCGGGTCACCGTCCGCCGCGCCGGCGGGGGCGGGACGGCGCTCCAGCCGCCACAGGTCCCACAGGGCACGGGCGGCCAGCATCGCCTTGGCCGCGCCGGACGTGACGGCGCGGCGGCGCAGGTTGTCGTACCCCGCGCGGCGCAGGGGCGCGTGGATGCCGCGGTACACGTGCGCGGCCACCGCCACCGGGCGGCGGAACGCGGCCGGCAGCTCACGGATGGCCGGGAACGCGGCGGCGTACGACGCCTCGGCGCTCCGCATCAGCTCCTCCGTCATGCGGCGGTACGCCGGGCCCGGCGCGTCGCCGCGGCACATCCCCTCGATCGCATCTTCCGAAATGCCGTGCGTTTCCAGGTGATCGGCGGGAAGGTACAGCCGTCCCCGCCGCCAGTCCTCGCCCACGTCGCGCAGGATGTTGGTCAGCTGCATGGCGTGGCCCATCTCCGCGGCCTTTTCCAGCACGCGCGGCGTGTGGACGCCGGACAATTCCGTGATCCACAGCCCCACGACGGACGCCACGCGGTATGTGTAGACGCGCAGCTCCGCCATGTTCGCGTAGCGCCGCGCCCGCAGGTCCATCCGCATCCCCTCCGCCAGCTCCGCCGCGTAGGTGAAGGGGACGGCGGCGGACGCGGTCTCGCGCATCAGCCGGTCCAGCAGGGCGATGCCCGTCTCGCGCCCCTCGTACGCCCGACGGGACAGATGGGTCCACTCGTCCAGCATCTCCTCCGCGTCCGCCTCGCCCGTGTCGACGAGATCGTCCGTCACGCGGCAAAAGGCGTAGACGCGCGCCACCCGCTCCCACTCGCCCGGCGGAAAGAAGCGCGCGGCAAAGCGGAACGAGCGGGAGTTCACGGCAAAGTAGCGCTCCCAGTCCTTGGCCGCCGGCACGCGGGAGAGCAGGCGGTCGGAGGGGGGGCGGATGACGACGATGCCGGGAAGCAGGGTTTCTTCCACGGGCGAGGGCCCCCTCCCCCCGGCTCCCTGCCCCCGCTCCGCGGGGGAGGGGGAGACCTGCGTCTCGACACTCGGCTGACGTGTGGCCTCCTCGCGCTCCACGGCCTGCCGCGCGCCGTCGATCCACTGGCGCACGAGCGATGAAAGCGTGTCGTCGCCGGGGAGCGCGGCGCGGATGTCCGCCACGAGCGCCTCCGCCTCCGCCTCCAGGCGTGCCAGGCAGCGGCGCAGGGGCGTGCGGCCATCCGCGTCCGCCGCGTGCAGCCGCGCCGCCACGTCGTCCGCCGATCCGCCCAGCGCGATGCCGTCGATCTCGTCCAGCAGCCACGTCCACCGGCCCTGCGCGTAGTCGCCCAGGGCCGGCTTGCCCGTCTCGGCCGCGGGGCAGTAGTCCAGCACGTCGTCCAGCATCTGGTACACGAGGCCCATCCGCCGGCCCAGCTCGAAGTGCGCCTCCGCGTCCGCCCGCCCCGTCAGGAGGGCCGGGAGCGCGACGGCGCATCCCATCAGCTCCCCCGCCTTGCCCAGGGCGATGTCGCGGTACTCGTCCCACGTAAGCCGGCGGCCCGCCGCGCGCCCCTGCGCCGCCTCGCCCGCGATGGTGCGCTCCACGGCGCGGGCGAACAGGCGCGCGTAGGCCAGGCTCCCCGTCTCGGCCGCCATGCGGTACGCGGCGCTCAGCAGGTGGTCGCCCAGCACGAGCGCCGGGCCGATCCCCTTCGTCGCGGCCACCGTGGGCGCGCCGCGGCGGGTGGCGGCCTGGTCGATGATGTCGTCGTGCACCAGCGACGCCTCGTGCGCCAGCTGCACGGCCAGCGCACCCGCCCAGAATCCCTCCGCCGGGGCGCCGCCGTCCACGGAGCGCGAGGCGCCGTACGCCAGCAGGGGACGCAGCAGCTGGCCGCGGCACTCCGGGCGCGGCATTCCCGCGGCGGCCGCGCCCTCCGCCGCCACGGCCAGCCCCGCGCGGACGGTCTCCAGCGCGTCCGCCCCCACCGGCACCATCGTCGCGGGGCTCACGCGCGCACCTCCGCCAGGCGTGTCGCCATCGTTCGACCCGCGAGAAGTCGGGCGGCGCCGTACGAGACGCCCAGGGCCAGGATCGTCCCCGCCACGGCGCCCCACAGGCCGGCCGCGATGCTCATCCCCAGCGGCAGCGCCAGGTTGGCCAGGTAGTACGCCCCCAGCCAGCGGTGCGGCAGGGGGCGGATCCACGCCTCGCTGCGCAGGGCCGCCAGCGCGCCCATCAGCAGCAGCCCCGTGACGTACCAGCCGACGAGGTTCAGCAGCGGCATCCCGTAGTAGGGACCCACCTCGCCCCACTCCCAGTACTTGGTGGCGTAGCTCATGGCCGGGTCCAGCGCCAGGTCCCAGCTGACGAGGATGAGCGACGCCAGCAGCACCCGCCGCGCCGTCTGCCCCGGCTCGGGCAGGGCCCGCAGCGCCAGCGCGTACGACGGCAGCGACATGAAGAACCAGCTGAGCGGGATGACCAGCGGCACCAGGCCGAACCACTTGATCCCCAGCAGCGGCGTGTAGCCGTACTCGCCGAAGGGAATGCCCATGCTGGTGCCCAGCAGCTCGCTCGTCAGGCTGATGCCGTACAGCACGGCGAACGCCGCCAGCCACTTGGCGCCGGCGTGGCGGAGCAGAAAGACGAAGAGCACGGCGCCCGCGACCAGCACGTGGCCCACGGCAAAGAAGCGGAACGCCAGGCCGTACAGCCCCGCCACCTGCGGCACGCGGGCCAGCAGGCCGGGGTGCAGGCCAAAGGTGGCGTATCCGGCCAGCGTAAAGCCCGTGAACGCGACCAGGACCCACAGGGCCGCGCGCGACAAACGGTCCGAAGGCGCGGCGGATTGGGGCGAGTGCGGCATCATCGTCCTGCGGCTGGAACAGGTGTGCGGCCGCGCGGCGGGATTCCTGCGGCTACGATAGCGTACGCGGATCGCAAGTACGATACCCGATCGTTCAATGCTTGCACAAGGTTTGCGGGAGTGGTACGATCGCCGTGCACTCCCCTTGCCACGGCTGCATCAGGCGTCCCGACAGGAACGGAGATCCGGTGAAGGCTCAGCGCGCAATCGTGATCGGAAGCGGCTTCGGCGGGCTGGCGTCCGCCGTTCGCCTGCGGGTGATGGGATACGACGTGACGGTGCTGGAGGCGCTGGACCAGCCCGGCGGCCGGGCGCGGGTCTTTCGCCGTGACGGCTACACCTTTGACGCGGGGCCCACGGTCATCACCGCGCCGTACCTGCTGCAGGAGCTGTTCTCCCTGGCCGGGCGGCGGATGGAGGACTACGTGACGCTGGTCCCCGTGGACCCGTTCTACCGCATCCTCTTTCACGACGGTAGCTCGTTCGACTACGTGCAGGACGAGGAGCGGCTGCTGGCGCAGATCGC
>NZ_DASURI010000034.1:0-2437 GCF_036280135.1 Longimicrobium sp. | reverse complement strand
CACGATGTCCGACAGCTTGCCAAAGATGGGGACGGCGATGGCCTGCATGAGCAGGTACGACGAGAACACCCAGCTGTAGAGCGCAAAACCGCCCAGCTCGGCGGCGATGCTGGGCATGGCGGTGGCGACGATGGTGCCCTCGATGGCGGCCATGAACATGGCCAGCACGAGGCCCGCGAACACGAGCGCGCGATGGGTGGTGCGTTCCTGCATTCCGTCCGTCGAGAGTGCTTCGGTGGATGACTGGTGCGTGCCTCCGCCCCCACGCACATTCCATCCCACGTGAGTCGCTGAGCAACCCCAAAAGCATTTTCTCACGCAGAGCCGCAGAGGACACAGAGTACTTCATCGCGCGAACGAAGTACTCTGCTGCCTCTGCTCCCTCTGCGTGAGAATGCGGTTTTCAGTTCTCGATGCGCGACGTCCCGCAGCCTTCCTCGTACGGTCCCGTGCGGAACGAGAACTGGTACTTGGGATACGTGGCGTTCGCGTTCTCGCGGTACCACCACGTCACCTCCAGCAGCCCCTTTTCGCTGAACTCCTTGACCGTGTCCGGCGCGCGGTTCATCTGCAGGTGCACCTCGCGCATGGCGTCGGCGCACTCGCCGGAGTACGACGGGACCACCGCCGGCCGCTCCGTGCGGACCAGGTTCAGCCGCGTAAAGACGTAGCCGCTGTCCGCGCCCACGATGCGCGCCCACCCGCGCGCGTCCGGCTCCGCCAGCGACAGCGTGTCGCCGCGCTTCAGCTGGCGCACCACGCGGTACCGCTCGCCGGGGCCGGAGCGCACGTTCAGGGTGCCGTAGGCGAAGTGCGAGTTGGGCTGCTTTGGCGCCGCCGCGGCCGAGTCCGCCAGCCGGGCGGCCGGCGCGTCAGCGGAGGACGAGTCGCCGTCCCCGCTCCCCAGCGCCAGCACGGCGAACACCCCCACGGCCATCACCGAAAGCACCTGCCTCTTCATCGACGTCTCCCGCAAGGTTCAGCACGAGCGCCGCGCCCCACGCGGCAAGGCACAGCAGCAGGTCCGCCCCGTCGAACACGCCGGGGACGAGGCCCATCCACTGCCCCACCTCCCCGCCCGCGCCCAGCGCGATGCCCACGCACAGCCACGCCCGCCGCGCGCGTCCCGGCTCGCCGCGCCAGACGAGCGCCAGGCATGCCGTCAGCCCGTACACCCATAGCCCGTCCGGCGCGCTGAACAGCAGCCACTCCGGCAGATGGTCGCCAATCGGCCGCGCCCACGCCCGCGCCGCCGGCACGAAGCTGCCCAGCCCCGCGGCATCGAGCCACTGGAACACGCGTAGCGTCGGCGACCGGAACAGCACGTAGATCGCCGCCCCGAGAAAGACGGGCAGGACGACGTGCAGCACGATTCGCGAAGCGTGGGACCGGCGATGGAGCGGGATCAAAGACGCAGACGTGTGGCGGAGGAACGCCGTGAGCGGAGCTGGACGATACGCATCCACCATCCGTTCCCGCAAGCTGAAGCCGGCGCCAAAACGAAGAAGCAGAGTACCGCACGATCTGCAGTACTCTGCTTCCTCTGCTCCCTCTGCGTGAGAAAGCAGTTCGTCTTTTCTAGCGCGAGATCCGCCGCGCGCAAAAGTACCCGGCGGACTGCGGCTGGCCGGCGCCGCTCTCCCACGTGCCCGCGAAGCCGTCCGCGTCCATCGAGCGGACGGTCAGCGCGAGGTACGCGCCGTCGAAGCGCTGCTGCCCGCGCTGGTTGGCATCCGCCCCCAGCCGCAGGAGGACGTCGTTGGTGCCGGAGGGGGCGCCCGCGCGCGTACTCCATCACCAGCACGCCGGGCGCCGCGGGGTCCGCGCGGCGCACGTCGCCCACGGCAAACGCGCCCACCCGCGCCACGTCCACGTCCGCGCCCCCGAACAGCGGGTAACGCACGCCCGCCGCCGCCGGCACGGGGAGCGGCCGCCCCCCGAACGCCTCCAGCCGCAGCGTCCCCACGGCCGACTGGCCGGACTGGGCGCCGCGCGTGGCCGTCATCGTGAGCCGGAACGGACCCGCCAGCGCGTCCGCCCGCGCCCCGGCCGCCA
The DNA here is from genome assembly GCF_036280135.1 of Longimicrobium sp. Taxonomy (GTDB): domain Bacteria; phylum Gemmatimonadota; class Gemmatimonadetes; order Longimicrobiales; family Longimicrobiaceae; genus Longimicrobium. The sequence goes on along the minus strand of NZ_DASURI010000034.1, from coordinate 382 downwards.
GCTCGCCCTCCGCCGGCGCGCAGGGCACCGCGGCGTCGGGCGCGGGGGCGCCGGCCGGGCAGGCGGCCGCCCCCATCACGAGGGTGGCCAGGGCGGCGGCCGGCCGCAGCCGGCGCAGGGTGCCGCTCAATTGCGGATCCGGGTCAGGCGGCCCGTGCGGCCCAACAGGTACTGCGGGCCCGTGTAGATGTCGTTGTGCAGCCGCAGCTGGGGCCGCTGCGTGTCGCCGCCCGCGCGCAGCGCCAGCGACAGGTTAAACGGATCCGCCGCGCCCACGTTCACCGTGTAGCCCAGGTCCACCAGCGAGCGCACCGTGAGCTCGCTCATGGGGTTGCTGCCGCCGCTGTTGACGTAGCCCGTCATGAGCTCGTTGGCCAGCACC
>NZ_DASURI010000033.1:0-8383 GCF_036280135.1 Longimicrobium sp. | reverse complement strand
CCCGACCCGCCCGACCCGCCCGACCCGCCCGACCCGCGCGGTCCCGCGGACCGAAGAGGGCGATGGCGGTAAGCGAATGCCTGATGCCGCGTGGGGCGAATGCTCTTGTGCGGCGTGTGCGCCGGACGTTCCTTACAGGTGTGGGACCGTGGGTCTGCCGATCACCGCCACTGCCCAGGGAGCGCATCCCCGTGAGCCATCTGCCGTTGCCGCCCACCCTGCCGGGCGGCGTGCTGTTCGGGTCCGGGCCGGAAGCCGTCGCGGACCCGCTGGGACTCTACACCCGCGCGCAGCGCACGCTGGGCGACGTCGTGCGGCTGCGCGGCGTGCCGGGGCTGTACTGGTACCTTATCACGCATCCGTCCGGCGTGGAGCACGTCCTCAAGACGCGCGGCAGGAACTACCGCAAGCCGGACCGATTCAACGCGCCCGTCCGCGCGCTGGCGGGGAACGGCATCCTGGCCGCCGAGGGCGACAGCTGGCTGCAGAACCGCCGGCTCATGCAGCCCGCCTTCCATCGCCAGCGCCTGGCCGGACTCGTCACGCAGATGGCGGAGGCGTCCGACGCCGCGTCCGAGCGCTGGGAGGGCGTGGCGGCACAGGGCGGGACGGTGGACGCCAGCGAGGAGATGATCCGCGTGACGCTGCGCATCGTCGGGACAACCATGTTCTCGCACGACCTGAGCGCGGAAGCGGATGCCCTGGGCGCGCCCATCCGCACGTCGCTGCACTGGGTCAGCCGCCGGCTCACGCTTCCCGTCACCGCGCCGGAGTGGATGCCCACGGCCGAGAACCGCCGCTTCATGGCGGACCGGTCTGTCGTGCACAGCACGGTGGATGCGATGATCGCCGAGCGGCGGCGCAGCGGCGAGACGCGGCCGGACCTGCTTCAGATGCTGCTGGACGCCCGCGACGCCGACACGGGCGCGGGGATGGACGACGTGCAGGTGCGGCACGAAGCGCTCACGCTCATGCTGGCCGGCCACGAGACAACGGCGGCCGCGCTGAGCTGGGCGTGGTACCTGCTCGCGCGGCATCCCCAGGCGCTGGGGCAAATGCGCGAGGAGCTGGATTCCGTGCTGGGCGGCCGCGCGCCCGGCATGGACGACCTGGCGCGGCTGCCGTACACGCGCGCCGTGTTCGACGAGACGCTGCGCCTGTATCCGCCCGCGTGGGGCCAGCCCCGCGAGTCCATCGAGGAGGACGAGATCGGCGGATACCGCATCCCCGCGGGAAAGATCGTGATGGTGTGCCAGTGGGTGACGCACCGCCGGCCGGACCTGTGGGACCGCCCGGACGACTTTGTCCCCGAGCGGTTCCTGGGCGCGGGGCCGGGAACCTTCCCGCCGTTCGCGTACTACCCGTTCGGGGGTGGCGCGCGGTTCTGCATCGGGAGCAGCTTCGCGCTCATGGAGGCGCAGGTGATCCTGGCCACGCTGGCCCAGCGCTTCGAGGTGGATCTGGAGCCGGGGCAGACCATCGTCCCCGACGCCACGTTCACGCTCCGTCCGAAGAGTGGAATCCGCATGCGCCTCCGCCGCCGTACCCCTTCACGCGCCCCCTCCGTCGCGCCCGAGCCGGTGCGCGCGTAGTCCGGCGGCGCGTGGCCGGACGCGGTGGATGGACGCAGGGACGTAGAAGGAGCGGAGACGAAGGTAGGGTGGATGGGCGGGATGGGTGTCGAGTAGGGCAGGGGAGGATGATGGCGCGGAGATGGGAGAGGCGGAAGGTGGCCGGCGATGAGAGAAAGTCGGGGCCCGTCGCTGCGCGACGGGGGGCCCTCTCCCCCGCCACCTGCGCCGCTCGTTCCTCGCGGCTCGGCGGCGACCCCTCCCCCAAACTGCGGGGGAGGGGTTGGCGAAAGGGCGAGTTTCGTCCCTTGGGGCCAAGCCCCCGACTTCCTGAGGGGCCCTCACGAGCCCTGAACACACTGGATGCGTGAGGCCCGAAGGATCTTGCCCGCGATGCTCGGCCCTCGCGCTTCGGCAGGATGGTGGGCGCGGTCCGTCGCGGAGGAGAGGCCGAGCAGGGGAGAGGAGATCCTTCGGTCGGCGCCAGGGAATCATGCACGGGCGAGGATCGCGCGGCGCCTCCCTCAGGAAATCAAAGCGGTCGATTTGAATCAGGTCTCCTCTCTCCGCGAGGAACGAGCGGGGAGAGGCCGGGAGAGGGGCGGGCTGCCGCCGGCAGGAACCCGCCCACATGCGACGAAGCCCCTCCCCGTATCCGGGGAGAGGCTCCGACGACCGACGCGCGCGGCTGGCGCCGCGAGGGGTGATCAGCCCATCAGGGTGGCCATGACGGCCTTTTGCACGTGCAGGCGGTTCTCCGCCTCGTCCCACACGCGGCTGCGGGCCCCCTCCAGCACGCCCTCGGTCACCTCCTCGCCGCGGTGCGCGGGCAGGCAGTGCAGGAAGATGGAGCGCGACGACGCCGTCTCCATCATCTCCTCGGTGATGCAGTAGCCCTGGAAGTCGGCGGCGCGCTTGGCGCTCTCCTCTTCCTGGCCCATGGACGCCCACACGTCGGTGTTCACCACGTCGGCGCCCTCGACGGCCTCACGGGGATCGTGCGTGGTGATGATGCTGGTGGCGCCGCGGGCCCGCTCCAGGATCGCGGCGTCGGGCTCGTAGCCGGCCGGGTACGCCAGGCGCAGCTCGAAGCCGAAGCGGTAGGCGGCGTTGAGCCACGAGTTGGCCATGTTGTTGCCGTCGCCCACCCACGCCACCTTCACGCCCGTGAGGTCCGTGCCGAAGCTCTCCTGCACGGTGAGCAGGTCGGCCATGATCTGGCAGGGGTGCAGCAGGTCCGTGAGGCCGTTGATGATGGGCACGGAGCCGTACGTGGCCAGGTCCACCAGGTCCTGCTGGTCGAAGGTGCGGATCATGATGCCGTCCACGTACCGCGACAGCACCCGCGCCGTGTCCTTGATGGGCTCGCCGCGGCCCAGCTGGATGTCGCGCGACGACAGGAACAGCGCGTGCCCGCCCAGCTGGTACGTCCCCACCTCGAAGCTCACCCGCGTGCGGGTGCTGCTCTTGGTGAAGATCATGGCGAGCGTCTTGCCCGCCAGGGGCTTATCGGTGTAGTCGCCGCGCTTCATCCGCGACGCCAGGTCCAGCACCTGGTACAGCTCGTCGCGGCTGAAGTCGGGGATCTGCAGGAAGTGGCGAACCGTGCGGTCGGTCATGAGCGCTCGACGTCGTTCGTTCTTGGAGAGAAGGGCGCCCCCCGCGGGGGCGGGCGCCCCAAGTATAGCACGCGCGCGCGGGCGCAGCCACCCGCGTGGAACCCCGCGGGCAGGTGAGAGTACAAGTTGTTTCTCCACAACCGTTTACGAGGAATGATGCGCGCCGGATGCACCCGCCGGCGGCTTCCCTTTTCGAACGGTCGTTCGTAGAATGATGGTCCACGCGCGCACGCGGCGCGGCGGCGCGTCCGCCTGCCCGGGCGCGCGCGCCGTCTGCCGCCGGCTCTGCCGGACCACCCCGCTCCTGCACGGATGCCGATGAAGCGCTCTTCCCCCCCTGCCCTCGTGCTGCTCGCGGCCTTCGCGGCGGCGTGCGACGGCGGCAGCCCCACGCAGCGGGAGCCCGAGGTGGCCCGCGTCTTCGTGACGCCCGCCGAGCAGACCATCAACGCCGGCCAGACGGCCCAGCTGCAGGCCCAGGCCCGCGACGAGGACAACGTCGTCGTGGAGAACACGCCGTTCACCTGGGCGAGCCTGGAGTCGAACGTGGCCACCGTCTCCGGCACCGGCCTGGTGACGGGCCTGGCGGGCGGCACGGCGCGCATCGTGGCCGCGGCGCCCAACGGCCGGGCCGATACGGCCATGGTCACCGTGTCGGCGCCCCTTGCCGAGTGCGCGCCGGGCACCGGCATCAACCTGGCCGTGGGGCAGTCCGCCACCGTCCAGGGCGCCGAGGCCGGCCTGCTGTGCCTGCCGGGCGCCGCGGCCGGCGCCGAGTACACCGTCATCCCCTTCTACGGCACGACGAGCCAGGGCAGCACCCTGCAGGTGCGCCTGGCGCCCTCGGGCGTGCGGGCCGTGGCCGGGCCGCCCACCCCCTCGCTGGCGCCGGTCTCCGGCGGCAGCACGCTGGGCGCCGCGGCGGCGCTGGCCGCGCGGGGCGACGGGGGCTTTCACACGCGCCTCAACACCCGCGCCCGCGGCTACCTGTCGGGCCTGGTGCCCGGCGCCCGCGCCACCTTCACGGCGCGCCGCTCGGGCCCGCGCATGGCCCTGCAGCAGGCGGCCCCGCCGGCCATCGGCACGGTGCTCAGCCTGAACGTGGGGCAGGAGTTCTGCACGGCGCCGGACGTGCGCGGCGGGCGCGTGGTGGCCGTGAGCAACCGCGCCGTCATCGTGGCCGACACCATGAACCCGGCGGGCGGCTTTACGCAGGCGGACTACGACAACATCGCCGCCACGTTCGACACGCTCATCTACCCGGTGAACACGGCCGCCTTTGGCGAGCCGCAGGACGTGGACGCCAACGGCCGCGCCATCATCTTCTACACCCGCGCCGTGAACGAGCTCACGCCGGCCAACGTGAACTACGTGGTGGGCGGGTTCTTCTACGGCCGCGACCTGTTCCCCAGGGTGGCCGGCAACGGCTTCCCGGCGTGCGCGGGGAGCAACTACGCCGAGATGTTCTACATGCTGGCGCCGGACCCGCAGGGCACCGTCAACGGCAACGCCCGCAGCACGGCGTACGTTCGCAACAGCACGCTGGCCACGGTGGGCCACGAGTTCCAGCACCTCATCAGCGCGTCGCGCCGGCTGTACGTGGTGCCTGACGTGGACGGCACGGACTGGAGCGAGGAGCCCTGGCTCAACGAGGGGCTCAGCCACATCGCCGAGGAGCTGCTGTTCTACCACCGCGCCCAGCGCGGCCCGCGGCAGAACCTGGGCGCCGAGGTGATCGACAACCTGCCCCTGCGCAACGCGTTCCTGGAGTTCCAGGACGCCAACTACGGCCGCTACGGCAGCTGGCTGGAGAACCCCGAGGGGGACTCGCCGTACGACGAGGCCTTTGGCGAGGTGGACGACCTGGCCACGCGCGGCGCGGCGTGGGGCTTTCTGCGGTACGTGGCCGACCAGCGGGGCGGCAGCGACAACGAGCTGTGGTACGCCCTGGTGAACAGCGCGCGGGTGGGCCTGCCCAACCTGCAGGCCGTGACGGGGCAGGATCCCGTCGCCCTCGTCCGCAGCTTTGCCGTGGCCGCGTACACGGACGACGCGGTGGCGGGCGTGCCGGCGGCGTTCACGCACCCCAGCTGGAACTACCGCGCGCTGTACGGCCGCATCGACAACAGCTACCCGCTGGAGGTGCGCACGCTGGTGACGGGCACCCCCGTGAGCATGACGATGGTGGCGGGCGGCGCGGCGTACCTGCGGGCCGGGGTGAACGCCAACCAGCTGGCCGCCGTCCAGGTCACGTCGGCCGGCGCGAACCCGCCTGCCTCCCTGTCCGTGACGGTGGTGCGCACCAAGTGAGGGCGATCCGGGCCGCCGTGCTGCTGCTGGCGCTGGCCGCCTGCACCCCCGCCGCGGCCCGCGGCGGGGGCGACGTGGTGACGGGGCGCGTGTCGCTGGCCGGCTCCGCGCCCATGGACGTGCACGTGCGGCTGCGCCCGGCGGAGGGCCCCAGCGTGTGGGTGGACGGCCCGCTCCGTGCGGAGATCGGCCGGCTGGGGGGCGCCGAGGTGGAGGTGCGCGGACGCCTTCAATCCGGCACGCTGACCGCGGATTCGTACCGCATCGTACGCGTGGACGGCCGGCCCGTGCTCATGGGCATGGTAGAGGTGGCGGACGGCGGGCTGCGTCTGCGGATGGAGGACGGGCGCGTCGTGCGGCTGGGCAGCCCCCCGCCGGAGATCCGCCCGGGCCAGAAGGTGTGGGTGCAGGGACCCGGCGACCCCGCCGTGCAGGTGCAGGTGCAGACGTTCGGCATCATCACGCCGTGAGCCGTTCCCGGCCCGGGTGTCACCCCGCCCCCGGCCGGCGCGTTCTTCCGTGGCCCGCCCGATCCATCGGCGCCGGCGCCTCCCCCCAATGGAACTTCCCATGAAGCGAATTCTCTGGCTTCCCGCCACCGCCCTGCTTGCCCTGGCCGCCTGCGAGCGCAGCTCCACGGCCGTGGAGGAGGAGGTCGCCACCGTGCAGGTCATGCCCGACCAGCGCGTGCTGGCCGTGAGCGAGACCCTGCAGATGACGGCCGTCGTCCGCGACGAAGGCGGCGAGGAGCCGTCGGACGAGCGGATGGCGGATTTGGCGTGGTCGACGAGCAATGGGGCCGTGGCCACGGTGAGCGCGGACGGCCTGGTGACGGGCGTGGCGCCCGGCACGGCCACCATCCGCGCGTCGCTGGAGGAGGTGGAGGGCACGGTGCAGGTAACGGTGGCCCCGGCGCCGGCCGCGTGCTCCACGGCGGGGGCCGTGCGGTCGCTGGACGTGGGTGGCTCCGTGGTGCTGGGCGGCGTGCAGGCGGCCACGGTGTGCCTGGACGGCGGCGCCACGGGCAAGGAGTACGTGGCCGTGCCGTTCCACGCGGGCGACCTGAACGCGGGGCTGTTCACCGTGCAGATGGCGGCGCAGAACTCCATCTCCGTGCTGGTCACGTCGCCCGGCGTGTCGCCGTCCCTGTCGCTGGCGGGCGGCCGCGCCCCGGACGAGGACTTTCACCAGGGGCTGCGGGCGCGGGCGGAGCGTGCGCTGGCGCCGTACGTGGACGACGCCCTGCGCGTGGGCCGCGGGAACGCGGACGGCCTGCGCCCCTCGTTCACGCTGGACCTGCGCAACGCGCAGGTGGGCCAGCAGGTGACGGTCAACACGTCCGTGGAGTCGTGCGGCCAGCCCAGCAACCGCACGGGCCGGGTGGTGGCCGTGGGCACACGGTCGGTGGTGCTGGCGGACGTGAGCAACCCGTCGGGCGGGCTCACGGACGCGCAGTACGCCTCGTTCGCGGCGGGCTTCGACACGCTGGTGTATCCCACCATCACGGCGGCGTTCGGCGACCCCAACGACGTGGACAAGAATGGCAAGGTCGCCATCTTCTACACGAGCGCCGTCAACGCGCTCACCCCGCCGGGAAGCAGCTCGTACGTGGGCGGCTTCTTTCACCCGCGCGACCTGTTCCCGACCAAGACCCAGGACGGGCTGTCGGCGTGCGAGGGCAGCAACTTCGCCGAGATGTTCTACATGCTGGTGCCGGACCCCACGGGCTCGGTGAACAACAACGTGTTCTCGCGCGATCTGGTGCTGCAGACGTCGCTGGGCACCATCGCGCACGAGTTCCAGCACCTCATCAACGCGTCGCGCCGGCTGTACAACGTGCGGACCACGCACTGGAACGAGGAGACGTGGCTCAACGAGGGGCTGAGCCACATCGCCGAGGAGGTGATGTTCTACCACATGTCGGGGCTGGCGCCGCGGCAGAACCTGGGGCCGGACCAGATCACGGCCAGCGCGCGGGTGCGGTCGGCGTTCGTGTCCTACATGGACCAGAACTTCCGCCGGTTCGAGAGCTACCTGGAGGACCACGAGAACCAGTCGCCGTACGACGCGGCGTCCAGCGACGACAACGACCTGGCCACCCGTGGCGCCACGTGGTCGTTCCTGCGCTACGCGGCGGACCATCGGGCCAGCGGCACGGACGCGGCGCTGTGGCGCGACTTGGTGGAGGCCGACGTGACGGGCTTCGCCAACCTGCAGCAGGCGCTGGGCACGGATCCCCGTCCCATGGTGCGCGACTGGACGACGTCGGTGTTCACGGACGACGCGGTGTCGGGGCTGGAAGCGCGGTTCACGCAGCCCAGCTGGCGCTACCGCAGCTTCTTCAACACGTACCCGGTCACCACGCGCAACTTGGCCGGCGGCGGGCAGACGAGCGTGATGATCAAGAGCGGCAGCGGCACGTACGGCCGCTTCGGCGTGGCGCCGGCGCAGACGGCCACCTTTACGGCGCGCACGTCGACGGGCGCCCCGCTTCCGTCGCAGGTGTACGTGACCATCGTGCGGACGCGCTGATCCGCATCGTTCACGCGTAGACGAATCCAGCCCTCCTCCGGCTTTCCGGGGGAGGGCTGGACTGTTTTTCTCACGCAGAGGGAGCAGAGGCAGCAGAGTACTTCATCCCTCGCGGAAACGGGGTACTCTGCTGCCCCTGCTGCCTCTGCGTGAGAATTTTGTTTCTGTTTATTCGCGCGGAGGCAGATTCATGGCCTCGGCGATGAGCTCGTAGGAGCGGACGCGGGACGGCCAGTCGTGCGTCACGGTGACGATCATCAGCTCGTCCAGGCCATAGCGCGCGGCCACGCGATGCAGCTCGTCGCGCACCTGCGCCGGGTCGCCCGCGATCATCCGCGTGCCGTCCTCGCC
>NZ_DASURI010000032.1:0-5772 GCF_036280135.1 Longimicrobium sp. | reverse complement strand
TCTCCCCCTCCCCCGCGAAGCGGGGGCAGGGGGTCGGGGGGTGGGGGCCCTCGGCGGGCGAGAGACGCTCCGCTCACCGCCCCCACACCCGGCGCGCGCCGAAGTTCTCCCTTCCCCCATGCAGCTTATGGGGGAAGGGCCGGGGATGGGGGGCGCTCCGCCGGTGCGGGAACTCAGCGCCGATGCTGGATCTCCCGCGCCCGAACGCCGGCTGCCCGGCACTGATCCGCATCCGTCACATCCAAGCCGTTCCGCATACACTAGGACGATCGATGGCCTCCGACGCCCAGAAGCTCGACCAGCTCTGCATCGACACCATCCGCACGCTTTCCATGGACGCGGTGCAGGCGGCCAACTCGGGCCACCCCGGCACCCCCATGGCGCTGGCGCCGCTGGCGTACGTCATCTGGACGCGCCACCTCAAGCACAACCCCGCCGACCCGCACTGGGCGGACCGCGACCGGTTCATCCTGTCGTGCGGGCACGCGTCCATGCTGCTGTACTCCCTGCTGTACCTCACGGGATACGGCCTGACGCTGGACGACCTGCGCAACTTCCGCCAGTGGAACAGCCCCACGCCCGGCCACCCGGAGTACGGCCACACGCGCGGCGTGGAGACGACCACGGGCCCGCTGGGGCAGGGCGTGGCCAACGGCGTGGGCATGGCCCTGGCCGAGGCGCACCTGGCCGCCGTCTACAACCGGCCGGACCACGCGGTGGTGGACCACGACGTGTACGTCATCGCCAGCGACGGCGACCTGATGGAGGGCGTGGCGGCCGAGGCGGCGTCCATGGGCGGGCACATGGGGCTGGGCAAGCTCATCTGCTTCTGGGACGACAACAAGATCACCATCGAGGGCAGCACGGACCTCGCCTTTACCGAGGACCTGCTCAAGCGCTTCGACGCGTACGGCTGGCACACGGACCGCATTGAGGACGTCAACGACCTGGAGGCCGTCGACGCCGCCATCCGCCGCGCCAAGGAAGACCCGCGTCCCACGATGATCGCCGTCCGCACGGTCATCGGATTCGGCTCGCCCAACAAGGCGGGCAGCGAAAAGGCGCACGGCGAGCCGCTGGGCGAGGAAGAGATCCGGCTCACCAAGCAGGCGCTGGGCTGGCCCTCCACGGAGCCGTTCCACGTCCCCCAGGAGGCGCTGGACCACATGCGCGCGTCGGGCGCGCGCGGGCAGGCGCTGCAGGACGAGTGGAACCGCCGCTTCGAGGCGTACCGGCAGGCGCACCCCGAGGCCGCGGCCAGCCTGGAGCAGGCGCTCTCGCGCACCCTGCCGGAGGGCTGGGACGCGGACGTGCCCACGTGGAGCAAGGACGACAAGCCCATCGCCACGCGCGCCGCGAGCGGCAAGGCGCTGAACGCGATCGCCAAGCGGGTGCCGTGGCTCATCGGCGGGTCGGCGGACCTGGCGGGGAGCAACAACACCAACATCGACGGCGGCGGCGACCTGGAGCCGGGGAGCTACGACGGGCGCATCCTGCACTACGGCGTGCGCGAGCACGGCATGGGCTCGGTGATGAACGGCATGACGCTGCACGGCGGCGTGCGCGTGTTCGGCGGCACGTTTCTCATCTTCAGCGACTACATGCGGCCGCCCATCCGCCTGGCGGCGCTGATGGAGCAGCCGACCATCTACGTCTTTACGCACGACTCCGTGGGCCTGGGCGAGGACGGCCCCACGCACCAGCCCATCGAGCAGCTGCCGGCCCTCCGCGCCATCCCCGGGCTCATCGACCTGCGCCCCGCGGACGCCAACGAGACGGCCGAGGCGTGGAAGTTCGCCATGGAGCACACCAACGGCCCCGTCTTCTTCGCGCTGACCCGCCAGGCGCTGCCGCACCTGGACCGCGAGACCATGGGCGCGGCCAGCGGCCTGCGCCGCGGCGCGTACGTGCTGGCCGAGGCGGAGGGCGGCGACCCGCAGGTCATCCTCATCGCCAGCGGGTCCGAGGTGGAGACGGCGCTGGCTGGTCAGGCCAAGCTGGCCGAGGAGGGCATCCGCGCCCGCGTGGTGAGCATGCCCAGCTGGGCGCTCTTCGCGCAGCAGGACAAGTCCTACCGCGACGAGGTGCTGCCGCCGAGTGTCCGCGCCCGCGTGGCGGTGGAGGCGGCGCACCCCATGGGCTGGGAAAAGTGGGTGGGCACGGACGGCGCGGTCATCGGCATCAGCCGGTTCGGTGCGTCGGCGCCGGCCAAGCGCGTGTTCCAGGAGCTGGGCTTCAGCGGCGAGAACGTGGCCGCCAAGGCCAAGGAGTGCCTGGGGCTGGGCGGCGGCGGCGCGGCGCACGGCGAGGCCGCGGCGGGACCGACGGCGCACGGGACGGACGAGAAGTGAGTGCCTAGTGCCAAGTCCCAAGTGCCAAGTTGAACAGCAGTTACTTGGCATTTGGAACTTGGCACTTGGTACTCCGGCACATATCCCCATGATGGGAGCAATCGCATGACCTCCGAGACCAAGCACCCCACCGACGCCGTGGACGCCGGGCGCAACCCGCTCCACGAGCTGCACGGGCTGGGGCAGAGCGTGTGGCTGGACTACATCCGCCGCGGCATCCTGGACAACGGCGAGCTGGAGGAGATGATCCGCCGCTACGACCTGCGCGGCGTGACGAGCAATCCCAGCATCTTCGAGCAGGCCATCGGCGACAGCGACGACTACGACGACGCGTTCGACCGCCTGGCCGCCGGCGGGTCCGACGGCAACGCGGCGTACGAGTCGCTGGCCGTGGACGACATCTCCCGCGCCTGCGACCTGTTTCGCGGCGTGTACGACGCCAGCAACGGGACGGACGGCTTCGTCTCGCTGGAGGTGTCGCCCACGCTGGCGCACGACACGCAGGGCACGGTGGACGAGGCGCGGCGGCTGTGGAAGGCCGTCAACAAGCCCAACCTGATGATCAAGGTCCCCGGCACGGACGCGGGCCTGCCCGCCATCGAGCAGCTGCTGGCCGAGGGGATGAACGTCAACATCACGCTCCTGTTCTCCGTGGAGAACCACGAGAAGGTGATGGAGGCGTACCTGCGCGGCCTGGAGCGCCGGCAGCAGGACGGCGGGGCGCTGGACCGCATCGGCAGCGTGGCGTCGTTCTTCGTGTCGCGCGTGGACAGCGCCGTGGACGGGCAGCTGGAGAAGATCGCCGCATCCGCATCCGACGACGCGGCGAAGCAGCGCGCACTGGGGCTGCGCGGCAAGGCGGCCATCGCCAACGCCAAGCTGGCGTACGCGCGCTTCCAGGAGATCTTCTCGGGCGAGCGGTGGGAGCGGCTGGCGGCGGCGGGCGCCAACGTGCAGCGTCCGCTCTGGGCCAGCACCAGCACCAAGAACCCGGACTACCGCGACGTGATCTACGTGGAGGAGCTCATCGGCCCCCACACGGTCAACACCATGCCGCTGGCCACGGTGGAGGCCTTCGCGGACCACGGCGTGGCCCGGAGCACGGTGGACCAGGACGTGGAGCAGGCTCGCGCGGACCTGGCGGCGCTCGAGGACGTGGGCATCGACATGGACGCCGTGACGGACCAGCTGCAGCGCGAGGGCGTGGAGAAGTTCGCCAAGTCCTTCGCCGGCATGCTCACGGTCGTCGGCGAGAAGCTGAGCCGCGTGGCGCAGAAGTAGGAACGGATTGGACTCACACGGCACCGCGTGAACGGGGTGCCGGCGTCAGCGGGAACCGCAGACAGCCGCGGCAGGGAATCGTCCCGCCGCGGCTGTCTTGCGTCGGGCGAGGAAACGACGGGCTCACACGGCACTGCGTGAACGGCACTTCGTGAGCGGTTGGTTTCTGCACCGGGCACCCCCGTGCGGCGCGAGCCAACCGTTTTTACCGTTGACGAAGTCCCGTTCACGAAGTGCCGTGTGCAATGCAGTTTGCCGTTGCCGTTCCGGGTGAGGGAGGACAAAGGAAAGCGGGCGGACCGCCGTGATGGCGATCCGCCCGCTTTTCACTTCCGCACTAACGCACTAACGCACTAACGCACTAACGCACTAACGCACTTCCCTTACACCGCGTCCGACAGCGACGTGAAGGTGAAGTCGCGCGACTTGACGGCCGGCACCATCACCGAGCCGCCGGCGCCGTCCTCGCTGGCGTTCACGCGCACCGGCTCGCTCATCGCCTCGATGCTGTTGAGCATGAACACCGGCGACTCGTTCCAGCGCAGGTTCTTGACCGCCGTCGTGATGCGGCCGTTCTCGATGAGGAACGTGCCGTCGCGCGTGAGGCCCGTGTACAGGATCGTCCGCGGGTCCACGGGGCGGATGTACCACAGGCGCGTGACCAGCAGGCCGCGGTCCGTGGTGCGGATCATCTCCTCGATGGAGCTGTTGCCGCCCGACATGCGGTACGCGCCGGGGAACCCCGTGGGCTGCACGTTGTTCCGCTGCGCCCAGTAGCGGTTGTAGATCAGGTTGCGCAGCACGCCGTTCTCCACCCAGGTCATGGCCCGGTTGGGCAGGCCCTCGCCCGAGAACGGGTTGCCGGCCGTGCGCGGGTCCGCCGGGTCGCTGGTGATGGTGATGCGCTCGTCCAGGAACTTCTCGCCCAGCTTGTTGCCGCCGCCCTGCTTGCTGAAGAACGAGCGGCCCTCGTCGGCGTTGCGCGCGTTCATGGCGAACACCATCAGGTTCGTCAGGTTCGCCACCGCCGTGGGCTCCAGGATCACCGTCCACTCGCCCGGCTCCACCGCGCGCGGGTTGCGCGACATCTCGGCCTTGCGGATGGCCGTCTCGGCGAGCTGGCCAAAGTTCATCTGGCTCCAGTCGTTCTCGCCGCTCCCCGCCCAGCCGCTGCCCGTGCCGTCGGCCGTGCGCACGGTGGTGGTGAAGCTCACGCCCGTGCCGCGGGCGTAGGCGAACAGCCCCTTCTTGTTGGCCACGGCGTTGCTGCCCGTGAAGTGGCTCAGGAACCCCGTGCTGATGAGGTTCTGCCGGCTGGCCGGGCCCGCGATCTCCATCACGGCCCGGGCGCGCGCCTCGGGGGTGATGTTGGCCGTGGCGTCGAAGTACGGCTCCGTCTGCACGTACTGCTGCGGCGGAAGCTCGCCCATGTACTCGGGGTCCTCGGGCACCAGGCGGGCCAGGCGCTCCGACGTCTGCACCATCTGCCGCAGCGACTCGTCGTCGAAGCGGTTGGTGGTGGCCGACGCCGTCTTCTTGCCGTACGCGCTGGTGATGGTGATGCTGGCGTCGTACGCGTCGCCGGCCGTGCTCACCTGGTTCTGCGCGAAGCGGGTGTTGCCCTGCGAGCCGCTGTTGATGTTGACGCGCGCCTCGTCGGCCGTGGAGTACGACAGGACCTTCTGGGCCAGCGCCTCGGCGTCGCTGCGCGAGAGGTAACGGGTGTCTGCCATGGGATCAGGCCCTCCGGCCGGTGTTGATGACGTTGACCTGGCGGAAGCGCGCGGCCGGGCAGCCGTGCGTGACCGCGTTGCTCTGCGACGGCTGGCCCTTGCCGTCGTTGAAGGCGCCGCCCAGGAAGTAGGTGCTGGGCCCGCCGATCATGTCCATGCCGTTCCAGAACTCGGGCGTGCGCATCTGGTACGCCACGTCCTTGAGCACGCCCGTGATGCGGCCGTTCTTGATCTCCTTGAACACCTGCCCGCCGAACTGCGCGTTGTAGCGCTGCTGGTCGATGCTGAACGAGCCGTCGCCGTCGATGAGGATGCCGTTCTCGATGCCCGACACCAGCTCGTCCACCGACACGTCGCGCTGCTGGTTGGGCAGCAGGTTCACGTTGGGCATGCGCTGGAACTGCACG
>NZ_DASURI010000031.1:0-2239 GCF_036280135.1 Longimicrobium sp. | reverse complement strand
CCCCGCCGGGTGCGGCGCGCCCGGGGCACGACGCGCGCATCCGCGTGGCGGCACTGATCGACTATTATCTGCCGGGCTACAAGGCGGGCGGGGCCCTGCGCACGGTGGGCCACATGGCCGCCCAGCTGGCGGACGCGCTGGACTTTCACGTCATCAGCCGCGACCGCGACATGCTGGACACTGCAGCGTACTCCGGCCTGGTGCCCGGCGCCTGGTCCGCCGTGGCGGGCACGCCCGTGCGCTACCTGGCCCCGGGGGAGCGCGGCGCCGCCGCCGTGGCCCGCGCCCTCCGCGAGGCGCGGCCGGACGTGGTCTACCTGAACAGCGCTTTTTCGCCCGTCTTTACCCTGCAGCCGCTGGCGTGGCGCGCCCTGGGCCGCCTGCCGCGCGTGCCCGTGGTCGTGGCGCCGCGGGGCGAGCTCTCGGAGGGCGCGCTCTCGCTCAAGCGCGCCAAGAAGGTGGCGTTCCTGCGCCTGGCGCGCGCCACCGGATTGTACCGCGGCGTGCTGTGGCAGGCGTCGTCCTCCGTGGAGGCGGACGAGGTGCGGCAGTGGTTCGGGACGGACGCGCGCGTGCTCGTGGCGCCGGACCTTCGCGAGCAGGTGGACGCGGCGCCCGCGCGCCTGCCCGCGCCCAAGCGCGCGGGCGAGCTGCGGGCCGTCTTTCTTTCCCGCATCTCGGGGAAGAAGAACTTGGCGGGTGCCCTGCGGATGCTGGCCGGGCTGCGGGGCGACGTCTCGCTCACGGTCTACGGGCCCGTGGACGACCCGGCACACTGGGCGGAGTGCCAGGCCGTCATGGCGGGGCTCCCCGCCAACGTGCGGGTGGAGCACGCGGGCCCGCTGCGGCCGGAGCAGGTGAACGAGGCGCTCGCGGCCCACCACCTGTTCCTGTTTCCCACGCTGGGCGAGAACTTTGGCCACGTGGTGCTGGAGGCGCTGCTGGCCGGCCTGCCCGTGCTGACGAGCGACCGCACGCCGTGGGGCGGGCTGGAGGCGGCCGGCGCGGGATGGGCGCTGCCCCTGGAGCCGCCGGAGCGCTTCGTCTCCATTCTCCAGGCGTACGTGGACGCGGCGGGGGACGAGCACGCCCGCCGCTCCGCCGCCGCGCGCGCCTTCGGCGAGGCGGCCGCGCGCGACGCGTCCGTGCTGGAGGCGAACCTCGCCCTCTTTCGCCGTGCCGTGCGCGACGCGGCGCGATAGATTGCCGCCTTCGCCCGCGCCGCGCGGGGCGAAGGACGCGAATTCGTTGACCCTTGCGCTGCCGCGCCGATGCACCGGCGCGGCGGCGTTGTACCATATCGGGATTTTCACATGAAGCAGGTCCTGCAGCACGTCCGCTCCGGCAAGCTGGAGCTGGCCGAGGTCCCCGAGCCGGCGCCGCGCGCCAGCGGCGTGGTGGTGCGCAACGCCGCCTCGCTCATCAGCGCCGGCACGGAGAAGATGATCATCGACTTCGCCGGCAAGTCGCTGCTGGGCAAGGCCCGCGAGCGGCCGGACCTCGTGCGCCAGGTGGTGGACAAGGTGCGCAAGGACGGCCTGGGCCCCACCATGCAAACGGTGATGAGCCGGCTGGACCAGCCCATGGCCCTGGGCTACTCGTGCGCGGGCGTGGTGGAATCCGCCGGGCGGGGCGCGCCGGAGTTCCAGGCCGGCGACCGCGTGGCCTGCGCGGGGATGGGCTACGCGTCGCACGCGGCCGCCGTCTTTGTCCCCCGCAACCTCACGGTGCACATCCCCGACGGGGTGAGCTTCGAGGACGCCAGCTACGTCACCCTCGGCGCCATCGCCCTGCAGGGCGTGCGCGTGGCCGAGCCGCGGCTGGGCGAGACGGTGGCCGTCATCGGTCTGGGGCTGCTGGGACAGCTGACGGTGCAGATCCTTCGCGCGGCGGGGTGCCGCGTGGTGGGCATCGACCTGGACCCGTCCAAGGTGGCGCTCGCGAAGGAGCTGGGCGCGGAGCTGGCCGTCCTGCGCTCTGACGACGTGCACGGCGCCCTGGAGGCGTTCACGGGCGGCGTGGGCGCCGACAGCGTGATCGTGACGGCGGCGGCGGACAGCAACGACCCCATCGAGCTGGCGGGCGAGCTGTGCCGCGACCGGGGCATCGTCAGCATGGTGGGCGCCGTGCGGATGGACATCCCCCGCAAGGTGTACTACGACAAGGAGCTGCAGCTGCGCCTGTCCCGCTCGTACGGCCCCGGCCGCTACGACCCGGAGTACGAGGAGGGCGGCCGCGA
>NZ_DASURI010000030.1:0-5634 GCF_036280135.1 Longimicrobium sp. | reverse complement strand
AGACCAAGGTGGCGTACATCATCACGGAGCCGTGCATCGGGACGAAAGACGCGAGCTGCGTCGAGGTTTGCCCGGTGGACTGCATCTACGAAGGCGGGGACCAGTACTACATCCACCCGGACGAGTGCATCGACTGCGGCGCCTGCGAGCCCGAGTGCCCAGTGCAGGCCATCTTCCCCGATACCGACGTCCCGCCCGAGTGGACGGATTACATCGAGAAGAACCGCGTCCTCTCGGGCGCCTGAGCCGCGTTCGTTTCTGTTGATGACAAGGGGCCGCATCCAGCACGGGTGCGGCCCCTTCGCGTTGCCGGGGAACTGCCTTTCTCACGCAGAGCCGCGGAGGACGCAGAGTACCCCAGACCCTGCCTCGTCGGGTGCCGCGTCCGTTGCTGGCCTTACCGCGTACCGCGAAGTGCGTCATCCTGAGGAGCCGCCGCGCGATGCTCGTCCGGGCAGGATGCAGGGCGGCGACGAAGGATCTTGTGTCCCTGCCACGGGCCGAGCGTCGCGCGTGGCGGCCGTCTTCGATGAGGCCTCAGCCGTGGAGGGCGAGGTGCTCGATGAAGGCGTCGCCGCGCGGGGTGAGATGCACGGCGCGCGTGTCGCGGTCACGCCGCGCCAAGCCCGTCGCGAACAGCCGCTCCAGCACCGCCGATCCAACCGCGCCAGCCAGGTGCGCGCGCCGTTCGCTCCAATCGAGACAGGCGCGGCACAGCTTCCGCCGCCGCGTCCGCAACGCCGCCAAGTCGATCCCCACCGCCCCGCACCACGCCTCGCCCGCCTCGCTCAGCCGCAGGTCGTCGTCCGCGCCGCGCACCAGGTCGCGCTCGCGCAGCCGCTGCAGCATGCGCACGCCCGCCTCGCCCGCCAAGTGGTCGTAGCACACGCGCGCGCGGCGCATGGCCTCGTCGCGGGGACCCGTGCGCGGCATGGCGGGCGCGGCGGCCGGCGCGATGCTCATCAGCCCCTCGATGGCCGCGGCCACCTCCGGCGTGGCGATGCGGTAGTAGCGGTGCCGCCCCTGCCGCGCGATGGCCAGCAGCCCGCCGGCCGTGAGCCGCGACAGGTGGCTGCTGGCCGTGGACGGCGTGACGCCGGCGTGCAGGGCCAGCTCCGTGGCGGTGTGCGCCACGCCGCCCATCAGCGCCGTAAGCATGGCGGCGCGGGCGGGCTCGCCCAGCAGGGCGGCGATGGACGCGATGTTGGGCATGCTGGACATATTTCGATGATGGGCGAAGCATGCCCTCTCCGCAAGCCCTATCCTTCTCCCCGGGTTCCGAAATCCACCGAGCACGGGAGGGACGATGACGGCGCACGAGTACGCGGCCGGCGTGGTGTGGGAGGGCAACACGGGCGAGGGAACGGCGAGCTACGGGGCGTACAGCCGGCGCTACCGCGTGACGGCGGACGGCAAACCGGACCTGGCCGGCTCGGCGGACCCGGCGTTCCGCGGCGAGGCGGACCGGCACAACCCCGAGGACCTGTTCCTGGCGGCCATCTCCGCCTGCCACATGCTGTTCTACCTGTCGCTGTGCGCGCGCGGCGGCGTGCGCGTGCTGGCGTACGAGGACCGCGCCACGGGCACGCTGCGGATGGACTCCGGCGGCGGCGGGCGCTTTGAATCCGTCACGCTGCATCCCGTCGTCCACGTCGACGCGGCATCGGATGCCGATCTCGCCGCGCGGCTGCACGACACGGCGCAGGCGCTGTGCTTCATCGCCAACTCGTGCGGCATCCCCATCCATCACCAGCCGGTGATCCACGCGGCAGAAACGGAGGTGGCGCGATGAAGGACGTGGCGATGACGCTGGACGACCATCCCGGCGCGCTGGCGGAGATGGGCGACGCGCTGGGCCGCGCGGGGGTGAGCGTGGAGGGCGGCGGCGCGTGGGTGGTGGACGGACGCGGCGTGGCGCACTTCCTGGTGGCGGATGGCGATGCCGCGCGGCGGGCGCTGGAGTCGGCGGGGATCCGGGTGGATGCCGTCCGCGACGTGGTGGTGCAGCGGCTGCACCAGGGGCGCCCCGGCCAGCTGGGCGCGCTCACGCGGCGGATGGCGGAGGCGGGGGTGAACATCGAGGTGCTGTACAGCGACCACGATCACCAGCTGGTGCTCGTGGTGGACGACGTCCCCACCGCCCGCGCCGTCGCCGACGCCTGGATGGCCGATCGCGCATGACGCTCCGCCCACCGGCGAGGAAGCAGACCCGGCGCATCCCGCCGTTGCCGGCTGTCCCCTGTAACCTGTCCCTGTAACCCGCAGTTCAGGAGCATGCGAAAAGGGGCGCCCCGCCAGCGGGAGCGCCCCTTCGCCATCGCACGAACCAGTTAGATCAGGAGGCCGCCCGGCTCCCCGCCAGCACCTTGCCGGCGTAGCCGTTGTCGGGGTCGCCGCCCCGCTTGAGCACGCGGTCCACAGTGCCGGTGCCGCGGTTGTAGGCCGTCAGGGCCAGCTCCACGTCGCCCTCGTACCGGTCGATCAGCTCGCCCAGGTAGCGAAACCCGATCTCCAGGTTGGTCTCGCTGTCGCGCAGGTCCGCCACGGTCGCACCCTTCTTGAACCAGCGGGCCGTGGGCACCATCAGCTGCGTGAGGCCCACGGCGCCCACGTGGCTGGTCGCGTAGTCCTTGAACTCGCTCTCCGTGCGCACCAGCCCGAACGCCAGGTGCGGGTCGATCTCGTTGCGCACGGCGGCCGCGTAGATCTGCCGGGCCAGCTCGTCCGACAGGTCGTAGCCCTTGGCGCGGTACTCGGAGGCCAGCGCCACCGCCGTCTCCTCCGTGCGGGCCTTGGCCACCTTCTGCGGGGCCTGCACCACCACGGGGGCCAGGTTCATGGCCACGCCCTCGCGCACGGCGCTGCCCACCACGCCGTGACGCGGCTTGCCGTCGTCGCCCAGGGGGCCCGTACCCGTCGCCGTGACCACGCCCTGCGCCACGGCCACGGAAAGCAGCAGCGCCTGCACGGGGCGCGACTTTACGATCGAACGGAAGTCACTCCGCAGGGGGGCAGCGCGGCGCGTTACCCGGCGCGGCGATCGTTTCTCGTTTCGGTCCAACGTCTGTCTCCTGTCTTTCACGAGCCGAGCGCGGCGATCCCTTCTAGATCTCCGCGCCCGTATCCCGCTTGGGGCATTCAACAATTGCATCCATGATAATACGGCTAACGCGTTGTGTCAATTGAAGATGTGTGTTTTCCACAACCTGCCGTGCCGAAAACCCGCATGGTTGCTTGCATTCCGATGCAAACAAACGGGATGGGCGTCGCAGTGGTGCGTAGCAGTTCACCTCGCATGATAATTGGGGAACTTTCGTTCATTCCGCACATGGAGCGCACTTGTACTCACATGCACGTAAACGGATGGCAGAGGGGGGTCTGGAGCCGTCCCGCGCCGCTCCCGGAATCGGCACTTAGGACGGATGCGGCGTCGGCTGATCGTCGCTGAACCCACGGGACGGCGGATTCGGCACGGCGGACGGTCGGATCCCGCGCCTGTCCGGTTCCTGGCACCCGTCCGGATTCCGGACCGCCGTCGCAGGGCGTTCCGGGAGCGGAGGGGAGACAGACGGGGTGCAGGAAAACGTGTGCGCGGCGTGCGCGCGCGTGTCGGAGTGAGGCGTGGATGGGACAAAACGACACGGGGCGCGGACGTCCCACACAGGGAGTCCGCGCCCCGGGAAGGGAGCGCCCGCGTCAGCGGGGCCGGCTTACATGCCGGCCGCGCGCAGCTGGTCCAGGTCCACCCCGGACGACGCGGGAAGGTGTTGCGGCCGCTTTTCGCCTTCCGACGGCTGCGCCTCTTCCTGGCGCTGCTTTACGACGGTGAGGCTTGCCACTATGGCCGCGAGGGCAATCAATCCGACACCCAATGTGCGAATAAGCCGCCTCCCGTAGTGGAAGAAGATCTGGCGCGCCGTACGGTGCGACCTGCACCGCACTCAGCGAGATCCGTGCCGAACGATCGTTCGTACTCCGCCGCTGCCGCGGCAACCCCGTTCGTCGGACCGGAACTCACTGTCACTGCTCGCCATCTGACAGTAGAACGCGCGAACCAGATGTTTCTTGACAGGGGGATGGACACGAAGTCGTAGAGGCTTTGTAACGAACTTTGTCTCTGGATTGTCCACCCCGGTGGACGTGACCGAAGGGACCTGCTGCGCGATCCGTAGCAGCCTCGTCCGCTAAAGAACGCTACCGATGTGACACGTGCGTATCGGATATTGCGTGAAATGTCCGCGCGGAACATGGCGGACGCGGGCTCTTCGCAGTTCTCCCCTCCCCCGCGGAGCGGGGCAGAGGGCCGGGCGGTGGGGGCCCTCCGCGGGCACGGAGAAGCCTGCTGATGTGCACGGTGCCATCCGCGCGGTACCGCGTCCTTGCCCCCGCAAATCGATCCCGCCACATTGGCCGCCCTTCAACCCGACGTGGAGCAACCGATGAGCGATGCGCAGCGCATCCGGGACCCGGACGGCCGGTTCACGCTGGTGCCGCCGCCGGGGTGGCGGCACGCCCCGGACGAGGACGACGGCGGCGTGGAGGTGTGGCACGACGACGGCGTCGGCACCCTGCACCTGATCTCGTTCGACGCGGGCGACGACTTCGCCGACCCGGCCGAGGAGCTGTACGCGTTCCTGGACGAGCGCGAGGTGGAGCTGGAGGAGGACGACGTCGAGGACGTGCCCCTGGAAGACGGGGGCGAGCTGGCCGTGGCGGAATACGAGGCGGAGGACGAGGACGAGGGCGACGCCACCTTCTGGCTGGTGGGCGTGGCCACGGCGCCCGGCGCGCTGGTGTTCGCCACGTACCTGTGCCCCGCCGGCGAGCAGGAGGCCGAGGCGGAGCTGGTGCGCGCCGCGCTGGGCACCCTGCGCCTGGCGCCCGCGCCCCAGTAGCGGCGGATCAAACCTCACGCAACAGAAAGCTGATCCAGATGGCGCTCAAGCAAGGCGACGCGGCTCCGGACGTTACGCTGCCCTCCGCGGAGGGCAACGTGCCCACGTCGCTGGGGGACCAGTGGAAGGACGGGCCGCTGGTGCTGCTGTTCTTCCCGCTCGCGTTCACGGACACGTGCACGGCCGAGCTGTGCGCCGTCCGCGACGACATCGGCGCGTATGGCGGGCTCAACGCGCGCGTGGTGGCCGTGAGCGTGGATTCGCCGTGGGTGCTGGACCGGTTCCGCAAGGAGATCGGGGCGGATTACCTGTTCCTCTCGGACTTCAACCGCGAAGCCACGCAGGCGTACGACGTGGTCCGCAAGACACCCGTGGGGCCCGGGTTGATGGGCGTGAGCGAGCGCGCGGCGTTCGTCATCGGCCCGGACGGGCGCATTCGCTACGCGTGGAGCAGCGTGACGCCCGGCCTGCTCCCGCCCTTCGACGAGATCAAGGCGGCGTTGAACGGAAGTGCGTGAGTGCGTCAGTGCGTGAGTGAACTGCAACAGAAAACCCGCCGCGAGGCGGGTTTTCTGCTTTCCGTGAAGCCGCGTCGATGTCGAAACCCCCGCTTGGCAATGCGTCATCCTGAGGGAGCGCCGCGCCGACCCGAATGCGCACGTGACCTTGGCGCGACCGAAGGATCTTGTGTCCGATGCACGAGGCCAGTTCCACGCGTGGAAGCCGGCCCCGAGGATCG
>NZ_DASURI010000029.1:0-2965 GCF_036280135.1 Longimicrobium sp. | reverse complement strand
CACGGTGGGCTCGTGCGTGATGCACGTGAGCCGGCAGCCCTGGTGGGCCCTGCACTACACGATGGCGGGCACCATCGGCAGCACCACGTACGTCAAGGTGCCCACGCTGGAGCGCACCACCAGCGGCTACATCCAGCGCGTGGTCACGGACGACTCGCGCATCGGCACGGCGCTGGCCACGGTGCTGCGCACGGACTACAAGTGGAGCACGGGCGCGGCCACGGTGGTGGTGCAGAACAGCGCCGGCAAGCGCTGGTCGCGCCGCAGCGTCGCCAGCAACAGCGACCTGGCGTACGCGCTCAAGGACGCGCTGGCCACCAACACGCTGGCGTACGGCGTGCTGCGCGACAGCCTCACCAAGGGCAACAAGGTGGTGGCCGTGGTCAAGAGCTCCATCATCCAGTACGCCGACAGCGTGGCGTCGGACTACTGGGGCAACCGGCTCAAGCCGTCGCACTGCGCGTTCTCGGGCATCTTTGCCAGTGCCGTGAGCGACATCGCCATCACCACCACCATCTACGACCGCACCCGCTGCTGATCAGCGGACGGCGCTGGATGTCACGAGAGCCCTCCCGGCCGCGCGCCGGGAGGGCTCTCACGTTGGGTTCCGATTACCCGCGTCCGCGTCATCCTGAGGAGCCGCCGCGAGGACCTTACGCGGGCAAGATCCTTCGGTCGCGCCCAGGGCCCTGTACCGCATGAATTCCGCGCGGGCGCTCCCTCAGGATGACGCTTCTGGCGTCGGTAGAGGAAGATCCTCAGCGGGTTCGAGCGAGAGGAGGGTCGCGGCGACGAGGTTCACGTGCGGCTCGTGCAGGATGGTGCCGTGGTCGCCCGTCACGGGGACGACCGTGATGCGCTCCGCGCACAGCTCCCAGAACGCGTGCGCGTCGCCCAGCAGCGCCGATTCCGCCGATGCCTCCGTGCGAAAGTAGGTCAGGTGGCCGTCGTACGGGGGCAGGACGTACGTGGCCTGCGCCCGCAGGTTGGCGCTCCGCACGCGCGTGAGCGCCAGGATCAGCTCCGCGCGCGACTCCGGCAGCAGGCGCTCGTCCCCCACCTGGCGGATCATGGCGACGACCATCCGCTCCGGCGGCAGGTGGCGCACCTCGTCCATGCGGATGCGCTCGGCCGCGCCCCATCCCGCGTATCCGCCGATGGTCTGCATCATCACCTCCGCGGGGTCGCGCGGGTCGGCGGCGACGGTCTCATCCGTCAGCGGCGCCGTGTCCAGCATGGCCAGCAGCTCCACCGCCTCGCCCGCCGCGCGCAGCTGCCGCGCCATCTCCCACGCCACCAGCCCGCCGAACGACCATCCGCCCAGCCGGTACGGGCCGCCCGGACGAAAGCGGCGGATGGCTTCCACGTAGTACGCCGCCATCTCGGGGAGCGAATCGATCGGCTCCCTGCCGTCCTCCAGGCCGCGCGGCTGCAGGCCGTACACGGGCTGGTCCGGCGCCATCAGCACGGCCAGGCCGCGATAGCAGACCACGTGTCCGCCCGCGGGGTGGATCATGAAGAGCGGCGGCCGCTCGCCGAAGGTCTGCAGGGGGACGAGGGGAAGGCGCACGGCGCGCTCGCCGGCCGCCAGGGCGCGCGCCATGGCCTCCACCGTGGGCGCCTGGACGAGCATGGCCACGGGCACGTCCAGCCCCAGCTCGATCCGCAGCTTCGCCGTCAGCCGCGCGGCGAGGATGGACTGGCCCCCCAGGTCGAAGAAGTCGTCGTGCGCGCCCACGTGCTCCACGCCCAGCACCTCCTGCCACACGGCCGCCAGCCGCTCCTCCATCCCCGGCGCAGGCGGCACGTATGCGGTCCTGTCGTCTCCCTCCGGCTCGGGGAGGGCGCGGCGGTCCAGCTTGCCGCTGGACGTCCGCGGCAGCGCGTCCATCCAGGTAAAGACGGCCGGCACCATGTACTCCGGCAGCCGCTCGCGCAGGAACGCGCGCAGCTCCGGCTGCGGGGGCAGCAGCAGATCCGAATGGGCGACGAGATAGCCGGCGAGCCTGCGCGCGGCGCCGCTCTCTCCCCGGACGGCCACGGCGGCGTGCGCCACGGCGGGATGCGCGACCAGCGCCTGCTCCACCTCCTCCAGCTCGATGCGGTGGCCGCGCACCTTGACCTGCGCGTCCATCCGCCCGAGGTACTCCAGCGTGCCGTCCTCGCGCCAGCGGCCGCGGTCCCGCGTGCGGTACATCCGCGATCCCGGCGGGCCGAGCGGGTCCGGGCGGAACGCGTCCGCCGTGAGCGCCGGCCGGGCTGCGTAGCCGCGCGCCACGCCCGCGCCCCCCGTCCACACCTCGCCCGGCGCGCCGATGCCCGCGGGGCGCATGGCATCGTCCAGCACGTAGACGCGCCCACCCGCGATGGGCCGGCCGATGCCCACGCGGTCGTGGAACGGCTCCAACTCGGCGAACGTGGAGTACGTCGTGTCCTCCGTGGGGCCCCACAGGTTGACCACGCGCGGCACGCCGGCTTCCGCGAGCGCGCTCACCAGCGGCGGCGGCACGGCCTCGCCGGCGAGGAGGATGCTGCGGATGCCGCTCGGCAGGCGACCCTCGCGCAGCAGCTCGGCGGCGGCGGTGGGCGTCATGGGGGCGGCGAGCACGGCGCGCCCCGGCGGGAGCGGCGCCAGCGCGTTCTCCACGAGGACGACCGTCCCCCCGCAGCACAGCGTGCCGAACAGCTCGCCCACGGACACGTCGAAGGTGACGGGCGTGGAGCCCAGCACGGCCGTCCGGTCCTCGCCGAGCAGATACTTGGCCCAGGCGAGCATGGCGGCGGACGCGCGGTGCTCGACGGCCACGCCCTTGGGCCCGCCCGTGGACCCGGAGGTGAAGATGACGTATGCCAGGTCCGCCCCGGTCACCAGGGGAGCGGGATCGCCGTCACGGGCGCCGCCCAGCTCGGCGGGGGCGCGGATGTCGATTCCGTCGATCTCGCCCAGCGACGCGCGGGAGGCGGC
>NZ_DASURI010000028.1:0-8361 GCF_036280135.1 Longimicrobium sp. | reverse complement strand
ATGCGCCCCGCCACCCGTCCGCCGCGCTCCGCCAGGAAGTACGCCACCTCGGCGTGCTGGTGAAACGGGTGCTTGTTGCGGTCCAGGACGGGCTCCAGGGCCATCCGCAGGGGCGGGATCCACTGGGGATCGCCCGCGTTGACGGTCCAGGACAGGTCGATGAAGGGCTTCATCGACGCCCCGCGCGGCACCTCGCGGACGACGACGTCCGACGAGGCCGTGCGGGGCGCGGCGGGGGCGGCGGAGCTCACGCGGCGCCCCCGATGATGCCCAGGTGACGGCCCACGCGCTGGAACGCGTCCAGCACCCGGTCCAGCTGCTCGCGGGTGTGCGTGGCCATGACCGACGTGCGCAGGCGGCACGCGTTCTCGGGGACGGCCGGCGGCAGCACGGGGTTGGTGAAGATACCCGCGTCGAAAAGCGCCTTCCAGAAGATGAAGGTCTTTTCCATGTCGCCCGACGACACGGGGATGATGGGCGTCTCGGAGCCCACCGTGTCGAAGCCCAGGTCGTTGAGCCCGCCCCGCAGGTAGTGCGCGTTCTCCCACAGCTGCGCGCGGCGCTGCGGCTCCTGCTCCATCACGTCCAGGCACGCCAGCACCGTCGCGACCGCCGAACCCGGCATGCTGGCGCTGAAGATGAGGGGGCGCGAGTGGTGCTTGAGGTAGTGGATGACGTCCTCCGGTCCCGCCACGGCCCCGCCGATGGAGGCGAACGACTTGGAGAACGTGATCATCGTGAGGTCCACGCGGTCCTGCATGCCGAAGTGCTCGGCCGTGCCACCGCCGTTGGGCCCCAGCACGCCCACCGAGTGCGCGTCGTCCACCAGCAGGCGGGCGCCGAACTCGTCCTTCATGTCCAGCAGCGTTGGCAGGTCCACGATGTTGCCTTCCATCGAGAACACGCCGTCGCTGGCGATGAGGATGCCGTTGGCGTCGCGGTGGCGGTTGAGCACGCGGCGCAGGGCGCCCATGTCGCCGTGGGCGTAGCGGGCCAGCTCGCCCACGGCCAGCTGCGAGCCGTCCAGGAGCGACGCGTGGTTCAGCCGGTCCTGCACGATGACGGAGCCGCGCCCCACCAGCCCGGAGATGATCCCCACGTTGGTCTGGTACCCCGTGCTGAACACGAGCGCCGCCTCGGCGCCCATCAGGGCGGCCAGGCGGCTCTCCAGCTGCTCGTGCAGGTCCAGCGTGCCGTTGAGGAACCGGCTGCCCGTGTTGCCCGTGCCGTAGCGGGCCAGGGCCTCGCGGGCCTTTTCCAGCACGTACGGGTGATGGGTGAGCCCCAGGTAGTTGTTGGAGCCCACCATGATCTTGGTCTCGCCGCGGATCACCACCTCGGTGTCGTGCGACTCCTCGATCGGCTGGAAGTACGGGTACAGGCCGCGGTCCATCATCTCCCGCGCCGCCGTGAACCGGCGGCACTTGTCGAAGAGGTCCACGGTCTGCCGCACCGACTGCTCGATCGTCGCCATCAAACCCATCCGTGTTCCAGGTACCACTGGGCGGTGCGCCGTACGCCGTCGGCCAGCGGGGTGGCCGTTCCGGGCGGAAGGAGCGCGTCCAGCCCCGTGAGGTCGCAAAGCCAGGCCGGGGCCAGCATCTCCTCGGCCTTTTCCTTGTTGAAGACGCCCAGGCCGCCAAACCAGCCGGCCACCGTTCCCGCGGCCCGCACGGCGGCGGGCGGCAGGGGCACGCGAACGGGCTTCGTGCCGAGGGAGTCCGCCATGGCGC
This sequence comes from Longimicrobium sp., assembly GCF_036280135.1. Taxonomy (GTDB): domain Bacteria; phylum Gemmatimonadota; class Gemmatimonadetes; order Longimicrobiales; family Longimicrobiaceae; genus Longimicrobium. The sequence goes on along the minus strand of NZ_DASURI010000028.1, from coordinate 6,628 downwards.
CCACGACGGCGCTCCAGCGGTGCTCCACGGGCTCGGCCACGGCGTAGGTGCCGGGCGGGGCGTCGGCCGCGCGGGCCAGGGCGGCCGCCAGGTCCTCCACGTACACCATGTGTGTGCGCAGCTCCGGCCCCGCGGGCGCGGGGGCCAGGCGACGCTTCACCAGGCGAAAGTAGGGGAGAAGGGCGCGATCGCCGGGGCCGTACACGGGCGGCGCGCGAAGGATGACGGTCTGCACCCCGGCCTGCTCCGCCTCGTGCACGGCCGCTTCGCCCTGCAGCTTGGTGCGCCCGTACGCCGTGAGCGGTTCCGGGGTTTCGCCGTGGGTGCGCGGACGGCCGCTGCGCGCGGGGCCGCAGGCGGCGTAGGAGCTCAGGTACACCAGCCGGCGGGGGCGATGCTGCGCGGTGAGTACCCCCCGCACCACGTTGCGGGTCCCCGTGACGTTGGCGCGGATGAACGGCGCCTCGCCCTTGGCGATCGTCAGCGCGGCCAGGTGGAACACCGTGTCGGCGCCGTCGGCGGCGTGCGCGAGCACGTCGACGCTGTCCAGGTCGCCGATGAACCGCTCGGCGCCGGCCTGCTCCAGGGCGCGCGTGTCGCTGGTGGCGCGCACGAGGGCGCGCACCTTCCAGCCGGCCTGGGCCAGCCGTCGGACCAGGTGCCCGCCGACAAAGCCGGTGGCCCCGGTGATCAGTGCGGTTCGGCTGCTCATTGGACGTGCAGGAAGATGCACCGGGGTGGACGAAAGCGCAACGATGCAGGCGTGCCGGGCGCGGCCCGCCGCGCCCGCGGAGAATGCAAAGGAGGACCGGGCGATGACGCCCTGATCCTCCCCGCGCGCGCGTCCCCCGCCGCGCCCCTGGCGCGGCCTGTCTCAACGGCCGCAAACCTAGCTCCCGCGCGGGGTTGTGTCAACCCGACGAGTGATTCGGATGGGGCGGAGACGGAGGGAAACCGAGTCTGTTCAAGGGGCGGAGCCGGGCTGGCCGGAGTTCCGCCGGCGAGCGAAGGTCCTCCCATCCAGGAGCGAATGAATTCGCCGCTGGAAATGCGCGAAGTCCGCCTTCGCGGACTGCCCCAGACAGGGCCGTCCCTGTACACCGGCGCGGCGGTCCGGTCGGTTGAAGCCTCGTTCGCAGAGCGCGTCAGCGCGAGACGGCTTACCGCAGTCCCAGCGGCGGGTTTACCCGCTCCGGCGCGGGGGCAGCCTTGTCTGCGCGATCATCGCCTCACAGTATTGTAATCTGCAACGGTTGCAGTGATCGGCACGCCGGCGCAGGTTGAGGGCATGATGCCGATCCGCATCCATCCCGTTGCCGTGGAAGGGGATGCGGATCAGCCGGCGCGGCGGCGCGCGCGTTGCGCGGCCTGCGCCCGTCTCATCGACCGAAGCCGGAGACTGCCCATGCCCGCTATCCGACACCTGCCCCTGCTCGCGCTCCTCGTCCTGGCCGCCTGCGACGGCGGCAGCCCCACCGGCGGCGGCGAGCCCGGGGGCGAAACCGGCGGCGGGGACGGGGACCAGCCGGGGCTGGGCATCGGCGCGAGCCTGAACGGCCGCCGGCCGTTTCCCGCGGACAACCCGTGGAACCAGGACGTCTCGCGCGAGCCCGTGGACCCCAATTCCGCCGCGCTCATCGCCGCGTGCGGCACGCGCGGGCTGCACGCGGACTTCGGCACGGTGTACGACGGCGCGCCCAACGGCATCCCGTACGTGGTCGTCGCGGGCGGCCAGGGCCGCGTGCCCGTCACCTTCGACTACGACGACGAGAGCGATCCCGGTCCGTATCCCATCCCGGCGAGCGCGCCGGTGGAGGGCGGCCCCAGCGGCACGGGCGACCGCCACGTGCTGGTGATCGACCGCGACAACTGGAAGCTGTACGAGCTGTGGGACGCGCACCCGGTCAACGGCGGCGCCAGCTGGCGGGCGGGCTCCGGCGCCGTGTTCGACCTGGGGAGCAACGCGCTGCGGCCGGCGGGGTGGACGTCGGCGGACGCGGCGGGGCTGCCCGTCTTTCCCGGCCTGGTGCGCTACGACGAGGTGGTGGAGCAAAAGGCCATCCGCCACGCCCTGCGCTTTACCTGCCCCGTGACGCGCCGCGCGTACGTGCACCCGGCGCGGCACTTTGCCAGCTCGCGCACGGACGCCAACCTGCCGCCCATGGGCATGCGCGTGCGGCTGCGCGCGGACTTCGACGTGAGCGGATTTCCGCCCAGCGCGCGGGTGATCCTGCAGGCCATGAAGACATACGGGATGCTGCTGGCGGACAACGGCAGCGGCTGGTACGTGAGCGGCGCGCCGGATTCGCGCTGGAGCGACGACGAGCTCGCCTCGCTCAGCCGCGTGCGCAGCACTGACTTCGAGGTGGTGCGGATGGGCACGATCGTGACGCAGTAGGCTGGGCGAGCGGCGCGGATGGCAGCTGCTTGAACTGCGGGGGACAGGGGACAGGTTACAGGGAACAGCCTGCAACGGCGGACCTCGCCCGGTCCGTCGCGGTGCCCGTGCCGCTCGGGCAGGCGGAGAATCGGCAGGAGCCCATCAACCTCCCCCAGGGGTTTTTGGGGGAGGTGCGAGCCTCGGCGAGCGGAGGGGGCGCTCGCGCGAAGGCCGGCTCCGCGACGGGAAGCCGGCTCCGAGTATCGCAGACAAGATCCTTCGTCGCCGCCGGAGATCACGCACGGACAGACTCCGCGCGGCGGCTCCTCAGGATGACGCTCCTCGGGCTTCATCAAAGGCAGGTTCGCAAGACCCTCTCATACCAAATCCGGGAAAAGACTTCTTGTTCAGTTGAGTGTCGAGGGCCACCAGTGGTAGAAGGTGAGCCCTCGCAGGAAATCCTGCATTTCCGTCATCTGGCAGCAGCGATGGGCGAGCACGGCTTCGAGTTCCTGAATCGATTTGAACGAGCGGTTCGCCAGCGGCTCGTTGCTGATCGGCCATAACCGCTCTGTCGGCTGCAGTTCAGGTGAATAGGCCGGCTGCTTGATGAGCGTGACGCCGGGCGGAGCACGCACCGCATCCCCCGTGTGCCAGCCGGCGCCGTCCAGGACCAGCATCAAGCGCTTGCGCTCGTTGAAGCCCTGCTCCTCGATGAACGCGGCCAGCACCGACGCGAACACCGCCGCCGTCAGCTGGGGAACGATCCAGAACGACGTTCTCCCGCTCTCCGGGTGCACGAAGCCCACCACGTACACCCACTCGTAGCGCAGCCGCACCACGGCTCTGGGACGCCTGCCGCGGGGTGCCCACACCCGCCGCAGGATTGGAATGAGCCCTACGCGGTGCTCGTCCATGCCCCAGAGCTCGACCACCGCTTCAGGGTGTGCCTGGCGCTCCTGGGCTACGCGCACGGGGAGTTCCTTCTTGAAACGCCTCCTGTGCGTCGGGATCGCCCTCCTTGTGGCTGGGCCGCGGGATCTGCGGCGTGTGTCCCACCCGGCGCAGGTACTCCCACCCGCGTTGCGGCAGCACCGGCTTCCCCAGCTTCTCGGCCATCCACCGCGCCACCTCGGGCCCGCTCCACAGCCCGCCGCGAGGGGCTGCCCCCTCAAGCACCACGGGCAGTTCGGCTTCCTGCTCTGGAGAAAGGAGCGGGCGCCGTCCCGAATGGCCACGGCGCCCGTCCAGAACTGCTTCCGGCCCGCCGCGGTTGTAGCGGCGAACCAGCGTCCGCACCCAGTCAGCGGTGTACGTAGTCACTTCCGCTACCTCCTCGGCCGAGTCGCCCTTCGCGACTAGCCACAACACCTGCCAGTGCATCTTCTCGGCGGGGTGCGTTGCGCTGCGGTACCGCTGCTGAAGCTCTTCCGTGCTTAGATGCCCTTCTACGCGGATACGGCGGCTCATGCGGTCGCTCCTGAGGAGGGTAGTCGCAGGTCCTGCGCGCTACTCTCCTCAATGTAAACACCGCACTCCAGAACTCCTAATCTTTTTCCGGATTCGGTATCAGGATGACGCGAGTCGCGCACGGCGAGGGAGAGACATCGGCCCTAAACGAAGAGCCCGCCCCGGGATGCTCTCCCGGGGCGGGCTCCGTCGTATCACCCGCAGTTGCAGGCTATTCCCTGTTCCCTATTCCCTGCCGTTCAACTGCCCAGCCAGTAGGTCGCCTTGACCACGAACACGTTGTCCGGCCGCGCGTCGAAGATGGCGCCCGTGTCGCGGCGCAGCTGGAAGTCGCCGAAGGGCTCGTCGCCGCTGCGGTTCTGCTGCCAGACGAAGAACAGCGTGCTTCCCGGGCGGTACTCCCAGCGCACCACGGCGTTGCCCCGCAGCGACCGCACGTTGAAGGCGCCGTTGCCAAAGCGGAACTGCTGGTCCGTGGCCGGGTCGGCATCCGTGTCCAGGCGGTACAGCGTGGGCCGGCCGCCCGCGTCGCGCTCCACCACCGACAGCTCCCCGGGGGTAAAGTCCCGCGTGTCCGTCGTCCCCGGCCGCGTGTACTCCTTGAAGTCGCGGTAGTCGCCCGTGGCCACGAACGGCTGCGCGAACAGCTCCAGCGACAGCGTGGGGCTGAAGGTCCAGTTCACCCGCGTGTCCAGCGACACCACGTGCTGCTCGCGCTCGGCAAAGACGAAGCGGCGGCCGTAGAAGTCCGTGGCCAGCGGGTCGTTGAAGCCCGTGACGAACGCCGTCCGGTCCGTCTCGGCAAAGTACGACGGGCCAAAGCTCACCTGCACGTTGGTGCTGGGCTTGTAGCGCACGCTGGCGTTGGCCTCGATGAAGCTGCCGCCGTCGGCCACGCCGCCAAAGCCCGTGCTGGTGCTGAACACCACGCGGCGGCGCGCGTCGGTGTTGATGCGCGGCTGGATGTACCAGCTGGCCTGGCGCCGCACCAGGGCGCCGCCGCGGGTGGCGCGGTCGTCGTACACCTCCGGGCGGATGTGCCCGTACAGCCCCAGCTCCCAGTACGAGGGCAGGGTGATCTCGGCGTACTGGTGATACTGCCCGTCCGTGACGTCGCCGTCGAAGTTGTACTGCCGCTGGGCGCCCACCGAGAGCCAGATGTTGCGGTACCAGCTGCCCGGCTGCGTCCACTGGCGCACCAGGTTGCCGTTGAACCACACGTAGTCGGCCATGGAGAGGAACGCCATGTCGTTCACCTCGAAGCCGGGGCTGCGCACGTTGGCCTGCGCCTCCCACAGCCAGCGGCCCGTCTCCTTGCTCATCCGCGCGTAGCCGCCCCAGCCGCGCAGGTCCGTGGCGCCGGGGTCGTACCCGTCGCTGAACAGGCGGCCGCCGCCGTCCTGGCGGTCCGGGCGCTGAAAGTAGCGGGCGCTGGAGCGCTGCAGCCGGCCGATGGCCAGCGAGTCACCGGCCACGTTGCTCATCGCCACGTTGCCCATCAGCCGGTACGTCTGGTTCTTCCAGTACAGGTTCCAGTCCGCGCCCACGGCCTCGGCGTGGGTGGAAAGCTGGCCGCGCAGGGCGTCGTCCGTGCCGTCGAAACGGCGGATGACGCTCGTGGCCATGACGCCCCACGTGCGGTTGCCGCCGGCCGTCGTGCGCCGCACGCGGCCCAGCAGGTAGTTGGTGAACGGCTCCACGCTCACCTCCTCGGGCGTGCCCTCCAGGGTGCGCACGCGGGCCACCTCGCGGGCCGTCACGGCCTCCAGCGCGCCGATCTGCCATCCGCCCTGCGTGCGCCCCGTGAGCTTGGCGGCGCCCAGCAGCCGCGCGTTGCTGGGCATGTCGCTGAACGCGTAGCCGTCCGGCACCCCGCCCTGCGGCGACCGGCCGATGCGGCGCGAGTAGAACAGCGACATCCCGTTGGCGTTGCTGCAGTTGAAGCAGTTGAGCCCGCCAAAGCTGAGCAGCCCGCTGCCCTCCACGAAGAAGGGGCGCTTTTCGTCGAAGTAGCTCTCGAAGGCGCTCAGGTTCACCCGCGCGGGGTCCTGCTCCACCTGCCCGAAGTCGGGGTTGATGGTGGCCGAGAGGGTGAGGTTGCCGCCCAGCAGGGCCCGCACGTCCGCCCCCACGCGCATGTCGTACGCCTGCGCGTCCTGGAACGGGCTTCCGGGCTGCGACGGGGTCACGTACGCCGCGCGGGCCAGGGCGTACGGCATGATCTCCACGCCGCGCGGGCGGTGGTCGATGCGGATGCCGGCCAGGTGGCCGTAGCGCGCGGGGCTGTTGTTCTCGTTGCGCCCCACGAACGACCACAGCGAGCCCTCGTTCAGCCGCTGCACCCAGCGGGCAATCTGCAGCCCCCACGTCTGGTCCTTGGCGCCGTCAAAACGCAGCTGGCTCCAGGGGATGCGCATCTCCGCCGTCCACCCCAGGCTGTCCACGCGCGTCTCCACCTGCCACACGGGGTCCCACGAGGGGTCCGCGTTGGGCGAGGCCTGGCCCGCGTCGTACTTGACGCCGGAGGCGTTCACGCGCAGCACGGTGCGCCCCGCGTGGTCGTGGTAGGTGTCGAAGGTGAGCTCCAGGTAGTCGCTCTCGCCGCCCTGGTCGCGGCGGGTGAGCTGGCGCGTGACGCCGGCGGCGCCCAGCGAGTCGTACATCCGGGCGCCCACGTACAGCGCGCCGTCGTCGTAGGCAAAGCGCACTTCCGTGCGCTGGCCCGGCTGCCCCTCGTTGGGCTCGCGCTGGCGAAAGGCCGAGGCCGGGTCCGGCGTG
>NZ_DASURI010000027.1:0-6843 GCF_036280135.1 Longimicrobium sp. | reverse complement strand
CGCCCCCCCCCCCCCGGGCTCGCGGAGCTCGCCCACCTCCCCCAAAAACCCCTGGGGGGTTGAATCGTTCTCGAACGGGTCTGGAATTGGTTGTTCCCCACCCGTGCTGTCATTCTGAGCGAGGGAGGCGCCCGGCAGGGTCCATCCCTTCACTCGGACCCGGGGCGCCGACCGAACGAAGAATCGGCTTGCGCCCCCGGCACGATCCCGCCCGTGCGCGTCCGCCTCGAGAGCAACTCAGCGCACGGGTGAGATCCCGCACTCCGGCGACCCGATTCTTCGGTCGGCACCATCCAGCACGAGGAGGGATCCAGACGCCGGCCGTGCTGAGCGACGTGGGGCACGCCATGCTCTCCGCCGCGCTGTCGCGGCTGGGCGCGCGCGCGGACCTACCCTTGCCCGGAGCACGGGAAGGACGCCGTTCGCGGCGGGCCTCCCCTGCCCCGGCGGCGTCCCGCCCCGTGGAAGAAGAAATGGAGAGAGCCATGACGGAAGCACGGCTGATCGCGGTGCACGTGGGCCTTCCGCGCACGGTGGGCCTCGACGACGCGGACGCCCCCGCCGACCGCCCCTGGACCACGGGCTTCTTCAAGGGAGCCGGTGGAGGGGCCCGTCTGGCTGGGGGCCAAGCCACGGCACCCGGATCGTCGGCCATCGCGGCTCCGGCAGCGGATACCGCGGGAGTGGACCATCGCCCGCGCCCACGAGGTGATGCACCGCGCGCGACGACCGCGACGCCGCGGCCGTGCTGGCCGCCTGCCCCGCGCTCTCCGCCAGCTGGCGCCAGGCGCTCGGCCGGCGCGCCGCGACGGGCGAGAATCCCGACCCCGCGCCGCGCCTCACGGGAGCGGCGGATGCGCGGTGAGCCGTGGTCCGTGCGCGAAATGGGCGTCGCGCGAGAACACGGGAACGGCGGAAGAGGCGTCTCGCGCTCCTTCCGCCTTTCTCATCCCCCCGACGCTCGGCCGGTCCGGGGATCGATCCTCGTCACAGGCTTCGCCGGCGCGGGCCATCGCCGGCCAGGATCCCGGCGATGATGCGCAGCCCCTCCTCCAGCTCCTCGCGGGACCCCGGCGCGCCGAGCGACAGGCGAACGGCGTTGGGCGCGCTCCCCGGCCGCACGGCGAACAGGTGCGCCGGGCCGATCATCACGTCCCGCGCCGCCGCCTGCTCCACCACCTCCAGCGCGGACCGGTCGACGGGGATCGGCAGCCACAGAAGGTACGACGTACCGCCCGTGACGCCGTGCCCGTCCAGCACCCGCGCCGCGATGCGCCACCGCGCCGCCGCCTCGGCGCGCCGCGCGTCGCGCAGGGCCTCTGCCGTGCCGTCGCCAATCCACGTCGCCGCGATCTCCGCCAGCAGCGGCGAAACGGACCACATCGTGGCCGAGACGCCCAGCTCCACCCGGTCCGCCAGCTCCGGCGGGGTGCGGATGAAGCCGATGCGCAGCGCGGGGAGCGCGGCCTTGGACAACGTGCCGATGTAGCAGGTGCGCTCCGGCGCCAGCGCCGCCAGCGGGGGCGGGGCCGCGGCGGCCAGCGGGCTCAGCGCCCCGTTCTCGATGAGGGTGATGCCGCGCGCGCGGCACACGCGCACGATCTCCACGCGCCGCGCCGCCGGGGCGACGATACCCGTGGGATTGTGGTTCGTGGGCGTGCAGTAGAGGACGGTGGCGCCGGTGCGGACCGCCGCCGCGTCGAGGGCCTCCGGGATCAGCCCGTCGCCGTCCATCGTCACGGGATGCGCCGGGATGCGCAGGTGCTTCACGGCCTCCAGCGCGCCCGCGTGGGTGAGCTCCTCCATCAGCACGCCGGCGTCCGTCGCCAGGGCGGAGAGCAGGATGGCCGTCGCGTGCTGCGCGCCCGCGCAGACGGTGACCTCGTGCTCGGCGGCGGGGACGCCGCACAGCGCCAGCCAGCGCGCGCCGGCCCGCCGCTGCTCCGCCGTGCCGCCGTGCTCCTGGTATCCGCTCAGCGCCACCAGGTCCGCGCGCGCGCCCAGCCGAGACAGCGCGGCGGAGAGCATGGCGTGCCCCACGTCGCCCGGCACGGCCGGCACGGCCATGGGACCCAGGTCGATGCGCCCGGGGTTCACCCGGGGCGAGTACGCGCCGCGGTCCGTCAGGTCGCGCACGAACGTGCCCCGGCCCACACGGCCGTGGATGAGTCCCCGCCGCTCCGCCTCGATGTACGCGCGGGTGATGGTGCCCGTGGACGTTCCCAGCGCCCGGGCCAGCTCGCGGTGCGTCGGCAGGCGCTGCCCCGGCGCCAACGCCCCCCGCCCCACGTCGTGCGCCAGCGCGTCGACGATGGCCGCGTACAGGGGCGCCCCGGCGTCCCGGACGTCCGGCGTCCAGGCGTGCGGTCCCGGCCGCGTCATCGTGCCGGGCGTGGGGCGGGACGTCGAAGGCATGGATCTGCTCGCGGAAGCGTGGCGCCGGGCGGGAGGGCTCCGAATCTGGTGCCGGTCCGCGGGGGATGCAACCAATCGACCTTCTCATTGTACTAATACAATGCGAGCGCGACGGGGACAATTTGTCGTATCCTCCCGGACGCGTCGTCGTTCCCCTGCATCCACCGTTCTCCCCGCCTGCCCATGCCACGCTTTCCCGCCCTCCGCGCATCGTTCGTCCCGCTCCTGCTCACGGCGTGGGTGCTGAACGCGAGCCCGGCGTCCGCACAGCCGGCATCCGCGCCCCGTCCATCCGCCGGATACGCCTGGGTGGACACCGTGTTCGCGGGGATCGCGCCGGACGGGCCCGGGTGCACCGTGGCCGCGGCCCGCGACGGCCGCACCCTGTTCGCGCGCTCGTACGGCATGGCGGAGGTGGCCGGACGGCGCTCCGCCACGCCGTCCACCGTCTACGGCACCGCGTCCGTCGGCAAGGCGATCACGGCGCTGTCCGTGGTGCTGCTGGCCCGGGACGGCCGCCTTTCGCTGGACGACGACGTGCGCCGCTGGGTCCCCGAGCTGCCGGACTACGGCCACGTCATCACCCTGCGGCAACTGCTGGCGCACACGGGCGGGGTGCGCGACGTCTTTGGCCTCGTCTTCATGCAACGCGGACACGAAGCGCCCGTGACGGACCCGGCAGCCATGGAGATGATCCTGCGCCAGCGCGAGCTGAACTTCGTCCCCGGCACCGACGGCGCGTACAGCAACTCCGGCTACGTGCTGCTGGCGCGCGTGGTGGAGCGCGCGTCCGGCCGCACCCTGCCGCAGTTCGCCGGCGCGCGCATCCTGCGGCCGCTGGGGATGCGCGGCACCACGTTCGTCGCCGACGCCGATCCCGCGCGGGCCGGCCGGCTGGCCATGGGCTACGTGCACGGCGACGGGGGATGGGAGGCGCGGACGGAGACGGTGCCCGTCGTGGGCCCCGGCGGGCTGTACAGCACGGCGGAGGACCTGCTGCGCCTGGCGGAGGGGCTGCGCACGGGCCGCGTCGGCGGGATGGAGGCCATGCGGGAGATGGAGACGAACGCGACGCTCGCCGACGGCTTTCCGCTGCCGTACGGCCTGGGGCTGGAGCTGGAGGAGCGCCACGGCACGCGGATCGTCGGTCATCGCGGCTCCGGCAGCGGATACCGCGCGGAGATGCTGCACGTCCGCGACTACGCGCTGTCCGTGGCCGCCACCTGCAACGCGGACACCGTCCCGCTCTCGGACCTGCTGCGCCAGGTGGTCGACGGGCTGCTGCCGGAGCCGGCCTCGTCCGCGCCGGAGCCCGCCCCCGCGCCGGCCGACGCATCCGCGCCCGTGGCGGTGGACGCGCGGGAGCTGGCGCGGATCGCGGGCGTGTACGTCACGCGGGCGGGCCTCGTCCGCCGGTTCTTCGTGGACGACGCGGGATCGCTGCGGCTGCCGGTGCCGGGCGCCGTGCACACGCTGGTGCCGCTGGGCGGCGGGCGCTTTCGCGTCCCCACGTCGATGGGCACCGTCTACCGCTTCGTGGACGGCACCGCCCGCCGCGAGTCGCCCGGCGATCCGACGATCGTCTTTCAGTACGCCGCGCCCAACGGCGACTCCGCGGCGGCCCCGGCGCGCTACGCCGGCCAGTACGAGAGCCCGGAGCTGGGCGCCACGTGGGAGCTCGTGGCGGGCGGGGACGGCACGCTGCGGGTGGTGCACGGCGGCCCGGACTCGCCCGAGGCGGCGGAGCCCGTCTTTCGCGACGGCTACACCATCGCGTACGGGTTGATGCACTTCATCACCGACTGCCGCGGCGAGGTCATCGGCTTTACCCTCAGCGACGAGCGCGTGCAGGCGCTGCGCTTCAACCGCGCGGGTGTGGATGCGTCCGCCCCCTGCCCCGCACCGGCGCCGCGATAGGCGGGATCGACACGAGCCGTCCACAACATCCAGCACGGCAGCGGCGGCGAAGTCGCGGCTGCTGTGCCCCAACACGCGAGCGCGGACGGGATCAGCCGGGTCCCGCCCGCCCGCGCAAGGCACGGATCCGCGCGGAGGTCACGAGCCGCGCCGTGCCCCATCCAAGGAAGACCGCCGCCGTCCAGCGCAGCACGGCCAGCGTCGCGTAGCCGGCGACGAATCCGCCGCAGGCGTACATCACGGCCAGGAACGCGAACCAGCCGGTCAGCAGGAGCAATCCCACGCGCGGGATCACCAGCGCCGCGATCCACAGCGCGCAAAGCGTCAGGGGCCGATGCAGGAGGCTGGGCCACGCGATCACGTCGCCGCGCACGGTGGCCACGGTCCCGATCAGCACCTGCAGCAGCACGGCCGCGGTGATGATGGCCGCGAGCTCACGCCGGCCCTGCCGTGCGTCCGGTTCGGATTGCATCCTGGATCGTCTGCCGCTCGGGATGGAACGTGGGGCCGGCGCCGCGCGGGGCGCGAACGCCGGGAAGGGGCTGCAAACCGGCTCACCGGGGCCAAAGCGCACACCATCGTCCGCAGGATCGACGATCGCCCAGGAAGAACGCGGGCCGGCGAATCTCTCCGCCAGCCCGCGTTCATTCCGCACCGCGATCCGGCCGCGTCACCGCGCCGGCGGCACGCGGTGCTCGTACAGGCCAGCGCGCCGGCGGGGGCGGACCGGGAGGGCGGCGGCCCCGTTGCCGTGGTCGTGGACCGCGTAGAAGACGCCGGTGAGGAACGGGGCGGAAGGCCGCCTTGCGTGAGCGCCCGCCGTCCGGGTCCGCACGTGGGGACGGGAGGGCCGCGGAAGGTGCGGCGGTGCGCCAACTTGCGGACATTGATGCGCACGGGGACGTGAGTATGACGGGCACGGACGATCCTTTCCCCCGAGCGCCGCGGACCCTCCGCGGCGGCAGCCGGGCGGACTGGCCGCCCGGCCCCACTCCTCCCCCTCCGGGTACACATGAGCAACCTGATGGACGAGCCCGCCGCCGGACCCGAGACCACGGTCCCGGTACGCCCCATGGACGTCGTGGCGCTGCGGCTGGTCTCGGCGTGGGCCGGGCTGATGCCCAACGAGCACATCCAGGTCGCGTACGATGGCGCTCCCTCCGCCCGGGGGGAGCTGACGCTCGTGGGCCCGGACTCCACGCGCACCGCGGCCCAGGTGGTGATCCCCGCCAGCACGCGCGCCAAGGCGCCCCGGATGGCGTCGCTGGGCATCCAGATCGGGTACCAGTCGCATCAGCATCCACTGGACGACTACGCGGCGGCGTTCTGGAGCGAATCGGCCGTGGAAAAGTTCGTCGTACCGTACCTGTCGGCACTGGGCGGGCCGCGGGCGATGGAGATGCTGGACTTCCTGGACGCCGCGTGGAACCGGTACGATCCGGCCCGAAAGGTGTTCGCGCTGCTCCTGCGCAGCCGGCCCCGTACGGGCGGCTCGATGGACGGGCGCGACCTGCTGGACGTCCTGTACCTGGACGGGGAGCGAACGCAGCGGATTGCGTCGCTGCGGGACTTTACGGTCCCGGGCGCGCCGTCGGCCTGCCGGCCTTCGCCCGTCCTGCTCGACCTCTCGCCTTCCGCCGCGCCCGCGTCCACGCCCGCGCTTCCGACGGAGTACGAGCTTCGCGTGATGGCCGAGTGGGTCAGCGCGCTGCGGACGGAGCCGCGCTACTTCATCTACAACACGGTGGGGGGAGAGTTCAAGCCACCCGTGGCCGCGTGCCCCCACCCCCTCCCGGCCGGCTCGGTGGTGATCCCCGTGCACACGGGCAGGACGCGCCCCGACCGCGTGGTCCCGGACGTGGTCACGCTGACCCCGGCCGGCGACGGCGCCCAATCCGTACAGTTTCCCGCGCCGGAGGGAGATGCCGCGTTCTGGACCGCGGCCGCCGTCTCCAAGGTGATGATTCCCTACTACGCGATGGCGTACGGCGCCGAAGCGCTGGCGGAGCTCGCGGACATCCACCGGACGTGGGAAGGGAGCGCCCCCCTGGCGCAGGCGGAGGCGGGGAACACCGGCGCGGGGGTGTACGGGCTGGTCCACCTTCCCCGGTCGGACTGGGGGTACGAGACCACGAGCGGATTCCTGCTCTCGATCAAGGACACGGTCTCGGCGGTGGTCGTGGGCCCGGACGGCAGCTCGGGGATGCGGCGGTTCAGCGAGCTGCGGGGACGCCCGCGCTGACGTCCGGGAACAGCTCCCGGAAGAGCGGGTCGCGCGCGGCCGATTCCCGCATGGACGGGTACTCGGCCAGCCACGCGTCGAGCCGCGCGCGGGCGGCCGCCCGGTCGCCCAGCACCAGCAGCAGGTACGCCTCGTCCCATCCCATGGGGCGCGACACGGCGGGATTGCCCGCCGCTTCACCCCGCGCCCGGGCCAGCTCGGCCCGGGCGCGCGCCGTGTCTCCCGCCCGCGCCGAGACCGCCGCGGCCACCAGGCGGCGGTAGACCGGC
>NZ_DASURI010000026.1:0-2049 GCF_036280135.1 Longimicrobium sp. | reverse complement strand
CGCGGGGCGAGTTCTGGCGGCTGCGCGTGTGGGTGCAGGACGCCCGCGACCGAGGGGACGACGAGGCAGCCGCGCGCTTCATGGAGCAGGCGGCGGCGCTGGTGCCGGGGATCACGGGAAGCAGCACGGCCCTGCGCCGCGACCATCCCCGCTTCGCGGGGGAGCTGGGCTGGACGCCGGGGATGCTGGACGACGAGCTGGCGGAGATCGGCCGGTCGCTGGCCGCGGCAGACCTGCGGGACTGCGAGCGGTGGATCACCGGCCGCGGCCGCCCGCCGGTGGAGCTCGTGCTGAACCCGACGGCCGCCATGGAGGACGACGTGCTCTCGGGCCGCATCCACATGATCCTGGGGATCGTCGTGGGCGCGATCGTCGGGTTCCTGGCGTGGATGGGAATCTACTGGGGCAACATGGACGCGCGGCTTTCGACGCTGATCGCCTTTGTCGTCATCGGCGCGGCGGCGCTGGGCCGCGCGGCGGGCACGATGAAGAACCGGCTGTGGTCCGCCCTGGCCGACACCATCCGCTACCGGGGCTGGAACGATCCCATCTGATCCGCGTCACCCATTGCCGATCGTACCTCGCCGGAGCACAGCCGCCCCTCCTCCGCGCTTCCGCGCTTCCGCGCTTCCGCGCTTCCGCGCTCACGCACTTCCGCACTCACACACTCCCGAAGTCGTACAGCACGGGCCGCCAACCGTCTCCCTCCACCACGATCGCGCCAACGTAGCCCTCGCCGGGGTCCAGCGCGGCCATGCTCCACCGCGCCGCCTCGGCCTCGTCGCCGCGGGTGCGCAGCAGGCGTGCGTCCTCGCCGGGCGCGAACGCCACGTCAAAGCGGTCCAGCGGCATCGACAGCCCCTCGCCCACGGCCTTGATGTACGCCTCCTTGCGCGTCCAGCAGTTGAAGAACGCGAGGTCGCGCACGGCCTCGTCCAGCGCGGCGAAGATCTCGTTCTCCGGAGCACTGAAGAAACGCCTGGCGATGTCGATGCCGTCAGGCATGGGCTTGAGCTTCTCCAGGTCCACGCCCAGCTCGCGGCCGCGCGAGACGGCGACCAGCACAAGGTCGCCGGAGTTGCTCACGTTGTAGCGAATGCCCTGCTCCGCCGCGGCGCCCGCGAGCGACTGCTTGCCGTGGCTCGTCTCCGCGTAGACGTGCGCGTGCGGCGGCAGGCCCGTGTAGCGCGCCAGGATCTCGCGCTGCGCGCCGCGCCCCGCGATGAACGCCGTGCGATGCTCCGCGAAGCGAAAGCGGGCCGCGCGGGCCCGCTCGTCGGCGGAAAGGTGCATCTCCAGCCGCGCCAGCACGTGCGGCGGCGGACGCAGCGAGGCGCGCCACACGTGCACCTCGTCCGCGTTCAGCGCCAGCGGGCCGGCGGGCGGCGGCGCCCAGGCGTCAAAAGCCATGCAGGGCGGGCTGCAGCGAGCCCAGCAGGGGGCGCAGCTCGCGCGTCATCTGCTGCAGCACCAGCGCGCGGTCGCCGTTGATGAAGAAGTGGTCGCCGGGAAAGATCTTGAAGTTGAACGCGGCAGACGTCTGCTCGCGCCACGCCTCGATCTGCCCCGGCTCCACCTCGTTATCGCGCTCGCCATGATACGCGCTGATGGGCACGTGCAGGGGCGCCTCGGGCGTGTACGCGTAGGTTTCGCCCAGGGAGAAGTCGGCGCGGAGCAGGGGCATGATGAGCTCCATGATCTCCGCGTTCTGCAGGATCTCTTCGGGCGTGCCGGCGTAGCGGCGCAGCGCGGCAATGAACTCGTCGTGCGGCAGCGCGTGGATCTCCTCCTCGTCCAGCGTTAGCTGCGGCGCGGGCCGCCCGCCGATGAAGATGTGCCGCGGCATGGGCCCGGCCGTGCGGCGCAGCGTGCGCGCCAGCTCGAACGCCATCAGCCCGCCGTTGCTGTGCCCGTAAAAGGCGAACGGCTTGTCCATGTGCGGCAGCAGCTCGGTGTGCATGGCCGCCACCAGCTGCGCCAGGTCGGGGATGGGCGTTTCGCTCAGCCGGCCTTCGCGGCCGGGGGGCTGCACGGCCACCACCTCCACCT
>NZ_DASURI010000025.1:0-28289 GCF_036280135.1 Longimicrobium sp. | reverse complement strand
GGAGAACCCAGCTCCAGCATGGGCCGCCTTCCGCGCGGGGACCCGTCCTCA
Source organism: Longimicrobium sp. (assembly GCF_036280135.1). Lineage (GTDB taxonomy): Bacteria > Gemmatimonadota > Gemmatimonadetes > Longimicrobiales > Longimicrobiaceae > Longimicrobium. Next base: position 28,238 of record NZ_DASURI010000025.1, on the reverse strand, counting down.
CGCAAAACCCCTCCCCCGAAGTTGGGGGAGGGGTCGACGGCCGTTGCGAGGAACGAGCAAAAAGGCCGGCGGGGGAGAGGGGGCCCGTCGCGCAGCGACGGGTCTCCGCCTTCCGCATCCCTGTCACCCTTCCGCCCTTCCGCCCTTCCGCCCTTCCGCCCTTCCGCACTAACGCACTAACGCACTAACGCACTAACGCACTAACGCACTTCCGTCCTCACGCGCCTTCCCCGCCCACGTTGCGGTACCCCGACGCGAACACGATCGCCACGAGCACGATCAGGATCACGCCGTACGCGGCCGCGCCGCCAAAGTCGAAGCCCCGCAGCTGCGACAGCATCTCCACGCTGATGGGGCGCGTGCGGTTGGTGTACAGCAGGATGCTCGCGACGAACTCGCCCAGCGCCGTCACGAACGCCAGCAGCGCGCCCGCCGCCAGCCCTGGCAGCACCAGCGGCAGCACCACGCGCCGCGCCGCCGTCCACCGCGACGCGCCCAGCGACGCCGCCGCCTCTTCCAGCGACGGGTCCAGCTGGCGAAAGCTGGCCAGCGCCGCGCGCGTCACCAGCGGGATGTTGCGGATGAAGTACGCCAGCGGCAGGATGGCGAACGTCCCCACCAGCACGAACCGCCCCGCCGCCGGCTGGTGCACGTTGAACGTGTACACCAGCGCGATGGCCAGCACCGTCCCTGGCAGCGCCCACGGCAGCGCCACCAGCGCGCCCACCAGGCCGCGCCCCCGCACGCGCTTGCGCACCAGCAGCCACGCGGCCCCGTACGCGAAGACGACGTTCGCCAGCGTGGCGATCGTGGCCATCTTGAGCGAGTTGAGCACGGGCACCAGCCGCTGCGTGTCGCTGAAGATGCGCGCGTAGTTCTCCGCGGAGTACACGGGCGGGAACGCCTCGATGGTCCACGTCCCCTCCGGCACGAAGCTCACCAGCAGCACCGTGGCGTGCGGCAGCAGCAGGAACCCCACGAACACCGTGGCCGTGAGCGCCACCAGCCACGCCCGCCCACCCGCCTCGCGCCGCCCCGCGCCCAGCCCCTTGCCCGCGCCCGTGTACTCCCGCCGCGACTCGTAGCGCTGCAGCAGGAGCAGAAACAGGAGCGACGCCAGCGCCAGCACGACGGCCTCGACGGCCACCAGGCCGTCCTCGCCGTTCAGCTTGCTGCTGTACAGCTGCGTCGTGAGCACGCGAAAGCCGCCGCCGAACACGTACGGCGCGCTGAACGACGCCATGGACGTCATGAACACCAGCAGCGCCGCGCCGCCCAGGGCCGGCGCCAGCATGGGCAGCGTCACGCGGCGCATGGTCGTCCACCACCCCGCGCCCAGCGCCGCGGCCGCCTCGGCGTACCCCGCGTCCAATCGCGACAGGCCCGCGGAGACGAACATGTAGAAGTACACGTACATGGTGTACGCGTGCACCAGCAGCACCGCCCACGCGCCCGAAAGCCGCCACGGTGCGTGGTCCATCCCCAGCAGCTCCTGCACGCCGCGGGTCAGGAACCCGCTCTCCCCGTACAGGAACATGAACGAGATGGTGCCCACCAGCGGCGGCAGCAGCACGGGCATGGCGGCCAGGGCCCCCAGCACCCGCCGCCCCGGGAAGTCGCGCCGCGCGAACAAGAATGCCAGCGGCACGCCGATGAGCGCCGAGAGCACCACGCTGGCCACGCTGATCCACACGCTGTTCCACAGGGCCTCGCGCTCCGCCCGGCTGCCCAGGAAACGCGCGTAATGCCCGGTGGTGAAGCGGCCCCGGTCCATCACGCTGTCCGCCAGCACGAACAGGTTGGGATACAGCACCAGCCACAGCAGCACGACCAGCACCACCCCCATGAGGACGGCGGTGCCCGTCGGCCGGCGAAACCTGCTACGATCGCTGCTCACAGACGCATCCGCTTTCCGACAGTAGATTGCACAATCCGGAATTCTTCCCCATCATTCGTGCCGGCACGCTCCCCCGCATCCATCCCAGGAGATCCGATGAACAAGCTCAGGCTCGATCCCGACCAGCTGCGCGTGGAGTCGTTCTCCGCCAGCACCGGCGGCGGTGCCCTTCGCGGCACCGTCCAGGCGCGGTCGTTCGTCAGCGACATGGTGCCCACCGGCTGCTGCGGCGGGGACAAGAGCATGTACTGCGTGGAGACGGACTACGCCTGGAACACGTGCGGCGCCTCGTGCCAGTTCCAGTGCTTTCCCACGGGAAACGAGCCCACCTGCACCGCCTGCTGATCCGCATTCCCTCACTCGCTCCGGAGAGCTCCCAATGCCCAAGCTGACGCTGAACGTGGAGATGCTGGCCGTGGAGTCGTTCGCGCCCGCCGAGGCCGTCGCGCCCCGCGGCACCGTGGCCGGGCACTCGATCGACGGCGGCGACACGGACCTGGACATCCTTACCTGCGCCGGTTCGTGCCCGGCGGACTGCGAGCACGACGCCGTGTTCGTGCTCACCAACGACGGCCGCGAGACGTGCACCTACTCGTGTCCCGGCAAGTGCTTCAACACCAACATGCTGTCCACGCAGTGCTGCTGACCCGCGGCACCCGCATGGCATTACCCCGCGCTTCCACACTCGCGTGGACGCCGGCCGCGTCGACCGACGCACATCCGTCCCTCTCCCCCTGGAGACCCGCATGAAGAAGATCGCGCTGGACACTGAGACGCTGGCCGTCGAGAGCTTTGCCACCGTGCCCAAGCTGGGCTTTCTGCCGGGCGGCGGGGCGGGCACGGCCTGCTTCGAGACGTGCAAGACCGACCCGACGAGCGATCCGGACGTCGACACCTGCGGCACCGACTGATTCGCACGCGCCGCCGCTCCGGGGTGCCGGGGCGGCGGATTCTTTTCCCCGTCAATCGGAGCGGACCGCCATGAGCAAGATCACGCTGCGCCTGGACACACGGGCCGTCGAGACGTTCGAGCCGGCCGCTTTCGGGAACGCCGCGCGCGGGACCGTGCGCGCGCACGACTTTACGGAGGTCACGTCCTTTTGCCAGGGCTGCACGCGTGACCCCACGTGCGACGCGGCCTGCAGCACCGATGCCGACCAGGTGTGCTACGAGCCGTACACGCGCCAGCCCGGCTGCCCGGAGTAACGCGCGCGCCCACCCCACGCTGCCCATCGGCCGATGCCCGCGGTGCCGTCCCGACTTCGGGGCGGCGCCGCTGCGTTCACGCTGCTTCGGGCGCGTAGGCGACGGGCTGGGCGCGGCCGTGCAGGGCCAGGCGCACCACGTCGCCGGCATCGGCCTCATGGGGGCGGCCCTGGACGAGCACCTCGGGGCCGCCGTCCACCGCCACGCGGTAGAACGTGGCCGCGCCGGCAAAGCGCCGGTCCAGCACGCGGCCGGCCAGCGCGCCCTCCGCGCCATCGGCGGCCAGCTCCAGCGCCTCGGGACGCACCATCACCCGCGCGGGGGCGCCGGCCGCGCGCGGAGCGTCGTCCGCCAGCCGCGCCGTCCAGCGCGCGCCGCCCACGCGGACGGCGGCGCGGTCGCCCTCGACGGAATCCACCGTGGCGGGAAAGAAGTTGGCGCGGCCCAGGAACGACGCCACGAACGCGTTCACGGGCGACGCGTACAGGGCCTCGGGCGTGCCCACCTGCTGCAGGTGTCCGCGGTTGAGCACGGCCACGCGGTCGCTGAGCGCGAACGCCTCTTCCTGGTCGTGCGTGACAAAGACGGCCGTCATCCCCAGCTGCTTGAGCAGGGCGCGCAGCTCGTCGCGGGTGCGCTCACGCAGCGCCGCGTCCAGGTTGCTCAGCGGCTCGTCCAGCAGCAGCAGCGGCGGCTCGGGCGCCAGCGCGCGGGCCAGGGCCACGCGCTGCTGCTGGCCGCCGCTGAGTGCCTGCACCTTGCGGCGCGCGTACGGCGCCATCTCCACCAGCGCCAGCGCGCGCTCCACCTTGGGCCCGAGCGTGTCGCGCCGGTCGCCGCGCGACTTCAGGCCGAACGCCACGTTCTCCCACACGTCCAGGTGCGGGAACAGGGCGTAGTTCTGGAACACCATCCCCACGTCGCGCTTTTGCGGCGGCAGGGTGCTGACGTCGCGGTCGCCCAGGACCACGCGGCCGCTGGTGGGATGCTCGAATCCCGCGATCATCCGCAGCGTGGTGGTCTTGCCGCAGCCGGAGGGGCCCAGGAGCGTGAGGAACTCGCCCGCCGGCACCTCCAGCGAAACGCCATCCACCGCCACCGTGTCGCCAAAGCGGCGCGTCAGGTTTTCGAGCCGGAGCATCTAGGGGAAGTGCGAAAGTGCGAAAGTGCGGGAGTGCGGAAGTCACTACGCACCCGTTCAGGTGTTGCCGCGAGATCGTCATCCCGAGCGGCCTGCTTTGACTTCGCGCGCGCTGACGCGCGTCGTACTCGCAGAGTTCTTTTCTACGCGACGGCGCCCCAGGCGTCATCCTGAGGGAGCGCCGCGCGAACTCTGCTGAGCAAGGGCCATGGCGCGACCGAAGGATCTTGTCTCCCTGCCTCGGGCCGTCCACCGCGCATCGAAGGCCGCCCGGGACAGGCTGTGCCGGGGCGCGGCGTTCGTGCGGGGGACGCAAGATCCTTCGGGGCCACAGGCATCCAGGCCGGTCAAGGCCCGTGAGGGCCCCTCAGGATGACAATCCGGTTCCCACGTATCCGACCCTGGCGGAGGCCCGTCAGGGCTTCCCAGGCGGACGATTCCGCCGAAGCGGAATCGCGATCAGCGGGCGCCGCCGCGGTTGCGGACGTGCTCGTCCCAGTGGCGCATCCAGTTGTTGCCCTCGCGCTGCAGACGCGCCCAGTCCAGCGGCTCCGCGCGGATCTGGTCGCGCACCTGGCGCATACGAGGCGGAAGCGAATCCGCCGGAAAGTCCGTGCGCGCGGGCAGACGGAAGAAGTCGCGCGCGGCCGGCGCCAGCGCCTGGTTGCTGCCGATGAACTCCACGAAGCGCCGCGCCAGCTCCGCGTTGGGCGCGCCCCTGACCACCGCCACGCCGTCCACCAGCAGCGGCGTTCCACTGCGGGGAATCACGTAGTCGATGGGGTAGTTGTACTGCTTCTTGATGATCTCGATGTCCGGCAGGTCCCACAGCGTCACCAGCCCCTCGCGGCGCGCCAGCTTCTGGTACATCAGCGTGGGGTTGAGCACGTACTCGCGCGTCTGTCCGTCCAGCCGCCGCAGCCACGCGAACCCCTGCGCCGTGTCGCCCGTGGCGCGCAGGGAGCGGTCGATGACCATCCCGAAGATGGTGCGCATGGTCCCGCTGGCCATGGGGTCGCGGATGAGCACCTGCCCCTTCCAGCGCGGATCCAGCACGTCGTCCCAGTCCTGCGGCGCCTGCGCGGCGGGGATGGCCGCCGAGTTGTACGCGATGACCTCGGGCGTGAGGTAGTTGCCGTGCCACAGCCCGGCCGCGTTCTTGGCCTCCGGCGGCAGCGCGCCGGCCCACGTGGGGACAAAGCGCTCCAGCAGCGAGTCGCCCGCGGCCTGCTCGAAGAGCGGCGCCGGCGCGCCCCACCACACGTCCGCCTGCGGGTTGGCGCGCTCGGAGCGAATGCGGTCGAACACCTCCTGCGACCCCATGTCCACCGTTTCGACGGTCACGCCGGGGTTGGCGGCCTCGAACTGCTGCTTGAACGCCGCCAGCATCTCGCGGCCGTGCGGCGAGTACACCGTCAGCGTCTGGCCGCCGTTGCCCCCGCCGCCGCACGCGGCCGTGAGCGCGAGCAGGGCCAGCGCGGAAAACCTGCTGAGGTTGATCGGCATCGGCTGATCAGGCTCCGTGGATGTCGTGTTCGGTGCGGCACGGCGGATTCGCGCGGACGCCCTCTCCGCCCATCCGCCGAACTGCAACTGAGGCGGATACAAATACGCGTTCGGCCTCGATATGTCTACACCCTCCCCCGCGTCCGCCGCGGAAGAGGGTGTATCACGGGATGCGCATCACGCACGTACGAACGCACTTCCGCACGCACGCACGTTCAAGCGGCGGTGAGCAGGATGGGCTTGCCGCGCGTGATGACCAGCGTGTGCTCGTAGTGCGCGGCCAGCCCGCCGTCGGCCGTGCGCACGGTCCAGCCGTCGTCGCCGTCCACCCACTTGCTGGTGGACTCGCCGATGATGGGCTCCACGGTGATCACGAGCCCTTCCGTCAGGCGGCGGGTAAGGCGCGGATCGTAGTAGTTGGGAACGCTGGGCTCCTCGTGGATGGTGCGGCCGATGCCGTGGCCGTTCAGGTCGCGCAGCACGCGAAAGCCGCGGCGGTGCACCTCGTCCTCCACCGCGCGGCCGATGTCGTTCACGCGGTTGCCCACGCGCGCCACTTCCATGGCCTTGGCGAACGCCGCGCGGGCGCAGGCGGCCAGCCGCGTGGCCACGTCCTGCGAGGGCGGCACGGCCACGGTGGTCGCCGCGTCGGCCATGTAGCCGTCCTTTTCGATGGTCACGTCGAGCTTGACCAGGTCGCCCGGCTGGATGACGCGCGCGCCGGGGATGCCGTGCACCACCTCGTCGTTCACGCTGATGAGCACCTCGCCCGGGAACCCGTAGACGATCCGGGGCGCCGACCGCGCGCCCTGCTCGCGCATCACCTTGCCGGCGATCTCGTCCAGGTCGCCGGTGGTGATGCCGGGCCGCAGCGCCTTTTCCATGGCGCGCAGGATCATCCGCACGATGCGGCCGGCCTTCTTGAGCCCCTCGAGGTCCTTCTGGTTTTCGATCGACATTCCGGTGCTCCGGGTTCCGGCGCGTGGGCCGGCGCATCAACCCCTGAACGGCGGGTTACAGGGGACAGGTTACAGGGTACAGCCGGCAACTGCGGTTACTTTCGCACTTTCGCACTTTCGCACTTTCGCACTTTCGCACTTCCGCACTCACGCACTTCCTACTTCGCGCCCAGCGCCAGCAGGTTCGCGAACAGGCGGTACGCGCCGGGGACGCCTTCCGGGAACTGGCGAAAGAACGCCAGGCCCGTGTACACGTACGTGCCCTGCCCGTGCCGGGCGATCAGCAGGCCGCCGCGCAGGGGCGTCTCGCCGGGGTCGCCCATCTCCAGCAGGGGCGTGTACGCGTCGCCCCACGTCTCCGCGAAGTACAGGCCGCGCTCCTGCACCCAGCCCCGCCAGTCCGCGTCCGTGATCTGGTTGGGCGCCGTGAACACGGGGTGCGACGGGTCCAGGATGCGCACGGGCGCGTTCTCGTCCGTCACGCGGCCGTGCGGGCGCGCCATGGTGATGGGGTACGGCGTGAATCCGCCCTCCACGATCTCGTACTTGTTGTACTGCACGATGAACGTGCCGCCCCGCGAGACGTAGTCCAGCAGCCGCTGGTTGTGCGCCATCAGGTCCGTGCGCACCTCGTACGCGCGGCTGCCGGCCACGATCACGTCGAACTGGTCCAGGTCCCCCTCCGCCAGGTCCGCCGCGTCCAGCAGCTCGGGCGTGATGCCCAGGTTGGCCAGAAAGCCCGGCCCCTGCTCGCCCGCGCCCTCGATGTACGCCACGCGCAGCCCCTGCGGCACGCGCACGTCGAACGCGCGGATGACGGAGCGCGCCGCGTGGTACAGCGGCCGCGCGCGCACGTGCGGGTAGTCGATGAGCTGCGCGCCCCGCGCGAACGTGCGCCCGTCGTCCCCGGCGAAGACGGCGGACACGGGATGGTCGCCCGGGGCCACGCCGGCCGGCGCCGTGACGGTAAAGCGCACCTCCAGCACCTCGCCCTCCTTGGCGAAGCGCACGGGCACGGACGCCGGCTCCGCCCGCCACCCGGCCGGCAGCTCCAGCCGCAGCGTGCCGGCCATGCCGTCCGTGGCCTCCGACGCCAGGCGCACGGTGTAGGCGATGGGGCGCGGCGCGGCCGTGGAAAGCACGCGGGTGCGCGGGTCCAGCAGCACGCTCACGGCGGGGACGATCATCACGGGCCGCCGCAGCTCGCCCTGGCGCAGGTCCACCTCGCGGAACTGCGCCTCGCGCTCCAGGCGCAGGGGCACGCCCGTCAGGTCCAGCGCCGCGTAGGCCGCCACGGCGCCGGGCTCGAACGGCCGGGCACGCGCGGGCTCGTCCGCCGGCCAGCGGTACAGGTCGCCCTCGCGCGGCGCGCGGAGGAAGTACGCCTCGGTGGGATGCGCGTCCGCCGGCACGTGCACGCGAAAGCGGCGCGCCAGCAGCGTCCCGGCCTTGACCGTGCGCGGCGCGGGGACGGTGTCGATGGGCTCGGCGCGCCAGCCGGCGGGGAGCGCGGGCAGGATCGAATCCACCCCCGCGTCCACGTCGCCCCCGTTCCACACCTGCACCGTCAGGTCGAACGCCTGGCCGGGGATGATGCGCGCGTCGTCCGACAGCACGTCCAGCTCCAGGCCGGCCGCCTGCGCCAGCGCGGTGCGCGCCTGCGCCATCTCGACGTCGATGGCGCGGACCAGGTCCGCCGTCCCGTTGGTGACGGGGATGGCCGCGCGCGCCTGCCGCAGCGTCTCCAGCGCCTCCATGAGCCCCGAGACCAGGCTGCCGCGCTGAAGCGGATTGTACGCGGCCCGCAGCGTCTCCACCTGCTGCTGGTAGCCCCGCAGCGCGCGCATGGCCTGGGACTCCGCGCCGCCGGACGGGGCCAGCGTGGTGTCCAGGCCGGCCCAGATGGACGGCTCCGTGCCGCCGGAATCCGGGCGGATGCGCAGGAGCGTGCCCCAGCGCGGGCCGGCCAGCTCCGGCTGCCCCATGTCCTGCGAGCGGTGGCGCGAGCGGCTGGCCATGGCCAGCTGGAACGGCGAGCGGCCGATGAGCGGGTCCAGCTCGCCGATGGGGAGGCGCACGGTGGCGCCTTCCGTACGGCCGCGGGTGGACTGGTACATCTTGCTCACCTGCCACGGCCGCAGCCCCTCGCGCAGCTGCCCGGGAAAGCGCGACGGGTCCGCCGCGGCGGCGAACGCCTCGTGGGCCAGCAGCGCGCTCACCTGGTGCTGCCCGTGCCCGTCGCGCGGCGTGCCGCTGAACACGGTGACGATGACGTCGGGCCGGTACAGGCGGATGACGCGCACCACGTCCTCCAGCAGCGCCTCGCGGGGCCAGTGCGCGAACGCCTCGTCCGCGCTCTTGCTGAAGCCGAAGTCGTACGCGCGGGTAAAGAACTGCTCCGCGCCGTCCACGCGGCGGGCGGCCAGCAGCTCCTCCGTGCGCAGCAGCCCCAGCCCCTCGCCCAGCTCGGGGCCGATTCCGTTCTGCCCGCCCTCCCCGCGCGTGAGGGAGAGGTACGCCACGTCGGCGCCCTCTTCCAGCGCGAAGCGGGCGAGCAGCTGCGTGTCTTCGTCGTCGGGGTGGGCGCCCACCATTAGCACGCGCTTGGTGGTGCCCAGCTTGCGCAGGGTAAGTCCCAGCGCCGTGGCCCCGCGGTACTCGGCCGCGCCGTCCTGCGCGCGCGCCGTCCCCGGGGCGGCCGGCAGCAGCATCGCCGCCGCCAGCAGTCCAATGGCAGAGCGTCTCCAGTTCATGCAATCCAAGCTATGCGCGGTGTTTGCGGCGCACAATCCGCCGCCCGCGCCGCGCGCGGCCGGCGAATGCTGTCCGGTCCGGCTCCCCCCGCGCGTTCTGGGGGTAACGCGACCCGCCGCATCCATGCATTCGTCCATGAAACCGCTGCTCCCTGTCCTGCTCCTGGCCCTCGCCGCGTGCGACGGCGCCCATCCCGCCGCCGCGGGCGCGCACCTGGACTTTCTCACGGAGCGCCAGGACAACGCGCGGGCCGAAGCGATGCCGCGCTTTGAGCCCGGCAACGGCGCGCTGACCGTGACGGGCACCATGGCCACCCCGTGCCTGGGCCAGCAGGTGGGCGGCGCACTGCGAAGCACGGGGGACGGCATTGCCCTCACCGTGACGGTGCTTCCGCTGCCCGCGTGCCCCACGGCCATCGGCTACGTGGGATACACGGCGCGCATCAGCAACCTGCCGCCGGGCACGTACAACGTGCGCGTGCTGTACGCCCCCGCCCCGGGCGAGACGTCGCTGGAGGCCGGCCGCGCGCAAGTCCGCGTGCGATAGGCGCATCCGCCGGGCGGAATCTGCTACGGCACACGGATCAGGACGGTTTACCGGGAGCCGCGGATGCGTTAGAATACGTCCGCCTCCCTCTCCTCCGCCGTCCTCCCACTCCCGCGGGTCCCCATGCCTTCGACCTCCCCCACATCCCCGTCCGTGCCGTCGCTCAAGGAGCAGCTCGTTCGCGAGTCGTGCGCCATGGTGCGCCGGCTGGTGACCAACGGCGTTCGCGTTCCGCCGTCCGTCATCCAGGCCGCGGATCAGTTCGAGACAGCGCTGGCAAAGAACCAGTCCATCGACATGACGGCCCTGGCGGGCACGCACGAGCGGCTGTCGCGGCTGGTGGCGCCGGCCCGGCCGGGGACGCTGTACCTGCTGGACGTGCGCAATCACCAGCAGGGAAAAGAGCCCAGCGCGCTGGGGCCCATCGCGCTCGTGCGGAGCCTGGTGCGCGTGGCCATGTGGTGCGTGGGCGTGTTCATCGTGCTGAGCGTCATCGCCATCGTGCAGACGCACCCCGAGTCCGACGTGCTGCTGGCCAGGATCAACCTGGGACAGGGAGTGGTCGTCCTCAAGGTGATCCTGGAGCGCGTGTTCTGGCTGGCGGCCGCGGGGATCGGCGCCTCGTTCGCCATGCTGTTCCAGCTGAACGACGAGATCACGGCGCGCACCTACGACCCGGACCAGACGGCGTCGTACTGGGTGAAGTTCTTTCTGGGCCTCGTGGCGGGCTTTATCCTGGTGGCGCTGGTGCCGGTGGATTCCACGCCCGACACGGGCGCCGAGGTGCTGGGCCCGCCCACCATCGCGCTGCTGGGCGGCTTCTCCGCCAGCGCCGTGTACCGCATCCTGACGCGGATGGTGGAGGCGCTGGAGTCCGTCTTCACGGGCGGGCCCAAGGAGCAGGCCGCCGCCGCGGAAAAGGCGGCCGCCAGCCGCGCCGCGGAGGAAAGCTCGCAGGCGCGCATGGCCGTGGCGGGCCAGCTGGTTGAGATCCAGCAGCAGCTGGCGGCCGGCCTTGCGTCGGAGGATGCGGCGGGCCGGATCAAGCAGGTGGTGGCGGCGCTGGTGCCCGCCTCCAGCGAGCTCACCGCCGCGCTGGCGCCCGCCCCCGCCGCGGCGCCGGACAAGGTCCCCGCGCTCGCCATCGTCACCGATGCGCCACCGGCTGCCCCGGCGCCGGCGCAGCCCGCGGCGGGCACGTCGACGGATGCGGCGGCCGCAGCCGATCCGCAGGCATCAGCGGATGTGACCGCGTCGGCGTCGGCTGACGGCACGGCTTCGGCCGATGCGAGCGCGTCTGCCCCGGCGGATCCTGATCCGCAGGCCGTGTCCGCGCAGGCGCCGGCTGCGGCGGGCTAAGCCGTGGCAGGGCAGGAACATGCGGTTGCAGGCCGTCTCCTGTGCCCTGTCCCCGGTAACCCGCGGTAAAAAAACCGGCCCTTGACAACGGCCAACCCCGCGGTTACACTCAGCCGCCTTGGGAGTCGCGTCCCGATGTTTCCGGCCCGATCGCCCGCTTGACCGCGGTGTGACCCGGCCGGCCCCGGACCACGAGAACCGTGGACCGGTGGCATCCAGACGCGGCTCCCTTTTTGTTTTTCCAAGCGGCGGGACCGATCCCGCCGAAGCCATAGATCGTCAAACCGAACCGACCCAGGATGATGCAGTCCCTCGACCTCCATCGCACGCCCGCCCGACCGGCCGCCGCACTGGCGAAGCCCGGTACGTGGCCGTCGTGCGCCCTGGAGCCGCGGGAGCTCGGGGTCACGTGCATGGCGATCGGCAAGGAAAACCAGGCGGGACGCGCATTCGGCTTCGGCGGGGTGGCGATTCACCGCGACAGCATCATCGGGCAGGACCGGCGGGACCAGGAAGACCAGCGCGGGAGGGCCGTGGCATGCGCATGACAAGGCGCAGATCCACAGGCCGTCATCCGGGAGCGACCCGTATCGCCCCGCCCGCGCAACTGCCGGGCGGGGCGATTCTTTTTCCACCAGCGCGCGGAGAATGATGACTCGACGTGGCGGAAGACGGTAGTTCGCAGGAAGCAGGGCCGGCGGGGCGCTCGATCGTCCCCGCGTGTGTGGCACGCGACTCCCCTCGCGAGGGGCGCGGGCGTCCCCGCCGGCTCATCGAAGGCACCGGCATTTCGTGGTGGCCGTAGCTCAACGGCCAGAGCGTCGGATTGTGAATCCGAAAGCACGGGTTCGACCCCCGTCGGTCACCCCTTTGCCGGGGATGGTGCTGGAATGCCCGTAGCTCAACCCGGTAGAGCGCCGAGCAAACGCTTCGCCGGCTCCCTGCCCGCCCCGCGCGGGCCGAAGGACGAAGCTTAACGGGACTCGGAGGTTGCGGGTTCAAATCCCGCCGGGCATTCCGGTGCTTGATGGAGGATGGTGCAGGAGATGGAGATCGGCGGTGCGCTCGTAGCTCAGTGGCAGAGCGCTTCCTTGTCTACGCACTCGCCCGCGCGACCGGGCCGATTGGCAAGGGTTACCGACTGATAATCGAGAGGTCGCGGGTTCGATTCCCGCCGGGCGCTCGCCGATCACACGCAGGACCCTCCGCCGGAGCGGGCGGAGGCGGAGGGAGGGCCTGTAGCTCAGCGGTAGAGCACTATGCCCTCGCCGTCCCTTGTCCGCCGGCTTCCATGCCGGCGGGCCGAAGGTGAAGGGTTATCGACTGTCACTCGAGAGGTCGCGGGTTCGAATCCCGCCAGGTCCACTGAACGGCAGGGAATAGGGAATAGGGAACAGGGAATAGGGAATAGGGAATAGCGGGACCGCCGGACCGCCGGAACGGCGGGTTACAGGGGACAGCCTGCAACTGCATTGCTGTGCCATTGATCCCATGGATTCACATCGATCGGCCCGGGCGGGTCGAACAGCTTCGGTTACCGCTCCAAACTCCCCGGAATCAGCGACCCGGGGGCCGAGCTGGACCCTCATCCGCCCGGGCCAGGGAAAGACGGAGCCGCGTTCGCGTGCAAGCCCTCCCCGATCCACGTCCGCTCCGGCGGGCCGCAGGTGGAGGGTTACCGGTGGGCACCCGGGTTCGAGCCCCGGCGGCGCGCGCTCCACGCAGGTCCGGCCCTCCGGGTCGATTTCGTCCGGTTATCGTTCTCAACGACTCTCCCATCGGGGGGCCCCCGGACGATGAACGCTCATCCGGAAGGCCGGAAATCCCGCCGCGGCGGCGGGTCGAGATCGCAGGCGCCACTCCGCTCCGCCATCCGCGGACGACCTGGCCCCGCGAGACGACGGTGACATTCGCCGCCGCGGCTTTTTTCATCACTCTCAGCCCGGAAAGGAGGGCGAGAAGAACATGCTGGATTTCACCAAGCACTTCGCGACCCGTGTCCGGGCGATGCTCACGCCGCAGCGGGAGCCCATCCCGGGCTCCGGGCAGGTGCCCAACTCGGCGGGCGGGTATGCCTGGACGGTCACCCCGTGGGATCGGCTGGACCGGTTCCTGGTCCTCGGCAGCGAGGGCGGCACGTACTACATCGGCCAGCGCAAGCTCACGGTGGAGAACGCGCAGTCCGTGGCCGAGTGCATCGCCCTGGACGGGCCCCGCGTGGTGGCGCGCGCGGCCGAGATCAGCGAGAGCGGACGGGCGCCCGAGAACGACCCGGCGCTCTTTGTCCTGGCCATGGCCGCCGGCCTGGGCGACGACGCCACGCGCGCCGCGGCGTTCGAGGCGCTGCCGCGGGTGGCGCGCACGGGGACGCACCTGTTCCACTTCCTGCAGTTCGTGGGCGGGTTTCGCGGGTGGGGCCGCGGCGTGCGCCGGGCCGTGGCCGGCTGGTATACGTCCAGGGAGCCGCGCGAGCTGGCCTACCAGCTCCTGAAGTACCCGTCGCGCGACGGCTGGTCGCACCGCGACGCCCTGCGGCTGGCGCACCCGCGTCCCCGGTCCGACGAGCAGCGCGCGCTGTTCGCCCGGGCCGTGGCCCGGTCGCGGGACGTGGAGGTGGCGGGCGAGCACCCGGCCCTGGGGCTGGTGCGCGCCGCGGACGCCCTGCACCGCGAGGCGGACGTGACGCCGGAGCGGGCCGCGGAGACCATACGCGCGCACCGGCTCACGCGGGAGATGGTGCCCACGCCGCTCCTGGCGCATCCCGTGGTGTGGGAGGCGCTGCTGGACGACATGCCGCTCACGGCGCTGGTGCGCAACCTGGCCACCCTGACCCGCGTGGGGCTGGTGGCACCGGGGAGCGCGGCGGCGGAGACGGTGGCCGGGCGGCTGGCGGACGCGAACGCGCTTCGGCGCGCGCGCGTGCACCCCGTGCAGGTGCTGAGCGCGCTGCGCACCTACGCCTCCGGGCGGGGCGTGCGCGGGCAGGGCACCTGGTCGCCGGTGGCGCGGGTGGTGGACGCGCTGGACGCGGCGTTCTACGCCTCGTTCGGCGCCGTGGAGCCCACGGGCACGCGGATGATGCTGGCCCTGGACGTGTCGGGCTCCATGTCGGCGCGGGTGCTGGGGCTGGAAGGCCTCGGCTGCCGCGACGCGTCGGCGGCCATGGCGCTGGTGACGGCGGTCACGGAGCCCGCACACCGGTTCGTGGCGTTCACGGCCGGGGAGCACCCGTCCATGTGGGCGGGGCTGGGCAGCGGGCTCACGGAGCTGGCCCTTTCGCCCCGGCAGCGGCTGGACGACGTGGTGCGTACCATCGAGGCACTGCCCATGGGCGGGACGGACTGCGCCCTGCCCATGCTGGAGGCGGCCAGGCACCGCTGGCCGGTGGACGTGTTCGTGGTCTACACGGACAACGAGACCTGGGCGGGCGCGGTGCACCCGGCGCAGGCCCTGCGCCGGTACCGGGAGCGGATGGGCATCGCGGCGAAGCTGGTGGTCGTGGCGATGGCGTCCAACGGGTTCACCATCGCGGACCCGGAGGATGCGGGGATGCTGGACGTGGTGGGCTTCGACGCCGCGGCGCCCCGGCTCATCGCCGACTTCGCGCGGTAGGGACGGCACGGTCCGGGACGCCGGGCCGTGCCCCACCTCCGGGGCACGCGCGGACGGCATCCCGGGTGTGTACCCGGCGAACGGGCTCGCCCCGTCCGCCGCACCAACCACGCGTGAACGGATGAACAAGCTCAGGGAAAAGGAAGAAGCGCCGGACCAGCGTCCCGGGCCGGGCGAGTACTACCAACTGGGCGGCCAGTACGGCGACTGGTTCGTGTCCGCGGAGACGGCGGCGCGCATCGGGCGTATCCTGGACCGCCGGTGGAGGCCGCGGTGGATCAAGTTCGTGGACCTGCACGGGGGCCGTGCCTGGGTGCGCACGAGCTCCATCGAGTACCTCACGGAGAGCACGGAGCGTCACCGCACGGGCAACCGCGCGTTCGACTACCTGCTCCGCAAGGAGCGCCGCGCCGACCGCCGCTGGGACGAGGACGAGGATTGATACCGGCTGGATGACGATTGATGCTGTGGATTGATGCGGAGCCGATGGCGCGGGACGGTCCGCGTCCGCGCTGGCCCGGCGCCATCGGATTTGATCAAAAGCGATGAAGGACCGCCGGCGGAGATGTGATGCGATGACCATCGCGTGACGCGGCGCCCAGCCGAGCGAATGGAATTCGCCGCTGGAACGGCACGAAGTCCGCCTGAGCGGACAGAGCATTCAACGGCGATCAAATCTTGCAAATCTCAAATGACTATGGGAACAAAGAAACCTGACCCTGAGCGCGCGGAGGAGAAGTGTTCCGTAATCCTGCGAGTACTCGGGAACGATGGGAGGTACCCAAACTACCCTATTCGGTCTGAGAACCATTTGCTGGTATGTGATGGGTCTATTGCTTGGTCAGCCGTACGGGAAGCCATCCCTGCAGAACTGGGTACAGAGTCCGAGATCAATTGGCTGTGGCCCGAAGAGATTCGCCTCTATGCGGCAGTGTCACTCGCAGAACCGGATCCTTCGCAACGAGGAAGATTTCTGATTCACCCTTGGACGGTGGCTGTCGAGATCGAGATAGATGCGCCGTTTGCTTCGCCGGCCTTTGTTCTTGCCGCCACGAAGCACGCTCATGCACTGGCAGAACGGGCGCGTTCAGAAGATCGTGGGCGATTCTACATTCCGCAGCGTGCTTCTGAGCCAGAGACGTGCGACTTGGGCGACGAACAAGCGGTTCTTGAATTGATAAAGGCAGTTGATGTACGTGATGAATTGATCATTCGGGGGCTTTCAAGGCTAATTGCCGCCAACCATCTAGTTTCGTACGCGGTGTTTTTCGAAGAATCAGCGGTTACCGGGTACATTTCGCTAGAGGCTGCTCTCGAATGTCTGCGTCAGGATCTGGAGAACACTACTGGCTCATCTGCCTCACTCAAAGACGTATTCCAAATCATACGTGAGACATTTCCGACTGGAGAGTCGTTTGCTGAGGTGCTGCAAACCGACTATGAGAATCGAATCATGATGATTCATCCCAATAGTCGGTTCGGAGAATATTGGGCACCGCCTGTCCACGCTGATGAAGCCTATGAGTTACTCGACTCATTGGTTCATTTGTATCGCTATATCCTACTCGGTGAGGTTTGGGATCCATTCGGAGACTTCGTCAATCCGGAGAGTGCTGAGAATTCACCTGAATAAATCACGAGCTTTCACTGAAGGCTGTGAGTACCCTCGATAACAGAGACTGCAAGTGTTCCGGCGACTGAATGACAAGACGATCATGTTCGGCCAGCACGAGGCGACCGCGATCGAGCAGATCGTGAACGTGTCGAGCAAGGCCGAACGCGCGGCGCTGCTCGCCGATGGGCACGTCGGCTTCACGATGCCCATCGGCGGCGTGGCGGCGTACCGCAACCAGGTGTCGGTGGTCGGCGTGGGCTTCGACATCGCGTGCGGCAACGCGGCCATCCGCACGGACCTCACGCTGGCGGACATCACGCGGGGGGAGCTCACGCTGGACGAGGTCAAGCGCAATCCGCACCGGATCGCGCAGGACCGCACGGCCAACAAGCTGGCCGACGAGATCCAGTCCACCATCAGCTTTGGCATCGGCCGCAAGAACAACGCGGACGACGCGCCCGTGGACCACCCGCTGTTCCTGGACCACGCGTGGTACGCCATCCCCAACACGGGCGGCTACCGCGACACCCTGCAGGACAAGGCGCGGCGCCAGCTGGGCACCGTGGGCAGCGGCAACCACTACGTGGACGTGTTCGCCGACGAGAACGGCGCCGTGTGGGTGGGCGTGCACTTTGGCAGCCGCGGGCTGGGGCACACCATCGCCAGCGACTTCCTGGCCCTGGGCCAGGGGCTGGACTGGGGCCGCCGCGCGCCCGAGAAGGAGGTGCTGCTGGACCTGGAGCAGCCGCTGGGGCACGACTACTGGCAGCTGATGAATCTGGCGGGCCAGTACGCGTACGCCGGGCGCGAGTGGGTGGCGCGCAAGGTGGTGGAGCTGCTGGGCGGCACCGAGCTGGAGCTGGTGCACAACCACCACAACTTTGCCTGGAAGGAGCAGCACGCCGGCCCCGAGGGCGAGACGGCGGAGTACGTGGTGGTGCGCAAGGGCGCCACGCCGGCGTTCCCGGGGCAAAAGGGGTTCATCGGCGGCAGCATGGGCGACGACGCGGTCATCGTCCAGGGCGCCGCGACGGAGGACGAGGAGGCGGCGGCCCTGCAGCGCGAGGCCCTGTTCTCCACCGTCCACGGCGCGGGCCGCGTGATGAGCCGCACGGCCGCGGCGGGCAAGGTCCACCGCAAGACGGGCCGGGTGATCACCCCCGGGCGCATCAACCGCGAGATGGTGGCGGACTGGCTGGGCAAGAAGGGCGTGATCCTGCGCGGCGGCGGCCTGGACGAGGCGCCGCAGGCGTACCGGCGCCTGACCCGCGTGCTGGAGGCGCAGGGCCCGACCATCCAGGTGGAGCACACGCTCCATCCGCTGATCGTGGTGATGGCCGGCGCGGGCGAGATCGACCCGTACAAGGACTGAACGGCGAGTGCGAAAGTGCGAGGTACGAACGTGCGAAAGCAACGACGCCCGCACGCCGGACCTCTTTCGCACTCCCGCACTTTCGCACTTTCGCACTGGGGTTTCTCATGCCGAACCACTTCGAGGCGGTCGGTTTCGCCGTGCGCGACGACGCGCAGCTGGCCGACGTGGCCGTGCGCGCGGCCGAGGAGGGCGCGTCGGTGCTCACCCGCGCGGGCGAGTATCGCCGCTGGGCGCCCGGCGGCGGCGCCGAGCTGTGGGTGCAGCTGGACGGCAACCACATCGTGGGGCTCACGCCGCACTTCGCGGGCGACACGTCGCTGCGCGCGGGCATCGTGGGGCGCGTGGCGCACCCGGAGGACACGGCGCTGGAGGGCGCCCTGCACGCCTGGGCCAACCCGCCCCAGGTGGGCCCGGCGGACACGGGCGACTACCCGTTCATCGTCGCCGTGCCGGACTTTCGCGCGCTGGACCGGCTGCGGTTTCCGTCCGTGGCGCGGGTGCAGGTGGCCGCGTTTGCGCACGAGCTGCGCGTGTACCCCTCCGGCGAGGCGTACCTGGATGCGCAGCCGTCCGGCATCCGGTTCGCCGAGGAGTCGTTCATCCCCCTGGGGATGTTCACGGACGACGAGAACGCGGTGCCGGAGCCGGTGGCCGTCCTCAGCGGGCGGGTGCTGGCGGCTGGGCGGCGCACCAACCCGGCGGGCGGCGACTTCTGGTGGATGCACGTCCGCACGCTGGGCGGCGAGATGGACGTGGTGGCCGAGCCGGCGCTCGTGGACGCGGAGCCGGTGGCGGGCGGCGTGGTCTCGGGCACGTTCTACCTGTCGGGGCGCGTCTCCGTGGACGTGCCCGCGCGCGGGCGCACCTGGCCGGGGCGCATCCCGGAGCGCCACCCGCGCCCCGTCCGCTGACGGGGCGGACGTCCGCATCCCGGGACCACGGACGCGCGCGGAGCAGGGGATGTTGTCGGTAAATGCGAGCCCCCGTAGGATGAGGACGTCCAGCGCCGCGCGGTGCGGCGGCGGCACCTCATCCATCGGGTCGATGACGGAGGCAGGTTGATGAAGCGGATCTTGGGAGTCCTGGCCGCGCTCGCGGTTTTCGCGGGCACGGCGGCGGCGCAGCAGGCGCCGCTGTACTACTGGGTGCAGGCGGGTGCCGGCGGCCAATGGCTGCTGCGGACGGTGTACGACGGCGCGACGGCCTGTCCCGCGCCGGCCACGGTGCGGTGGCGGCCCGGCGGCGACTTTCCCGTGCTCGTCTGCCAGCAGACGCTGGGCTCCGCGCCCGTGCAGCTGCCGGGGATGGCGCGTCCGGTCTCGGCGCCATCTCGCGTGCAGCGCGTGGTGGTGATCGGCGACACGGGGTGCCGCGCGCAGGAGCAGAACTGCGCCGACATCACGTCGTGGCCGTTCGCCCGGGTGGCGGCGGGCGCGTTCGGCGCGGACGGGGACCTGAGCGTGCACGTGGGCGACTACATCTACCGCGAGCGCTGCTCGGCGCAGGTGCCGCAGCCGTGCGGCGACAACTGGCCCACGTGGGTGGCGGACTGGTTCCGGCCCGTGGGCGAGCTGCTGTCGGCATCGCCGTGGGTGTTTGCCCGCGGCAACCACGAGGACTGCACGCGCGGCGGTCGGGGATGGTTCATCTTCTTTGACCCGCGCGACCTGCCGGCCACGGGGTGCTCGCCCACCACGGCGCCGTACGCGGTGCCCGTGCAGGGCGTGGGCACGCTGCTCATCCTGGACTCGTCGTGCGCGCCGTGGTACTCCACGGGGTGCTGGTCCACGGGCGGAAGCAACCCCGTGAACGACTCCACGCAGGCCATCCCGGCCTACGCGACGGAGTTGGCGGCGCTCACGCAGTTGGCGCAGGGTGCCGACCCCGCGTGGCAGGTGACGCACACCCCCGTGTGGGCGCGCGACCAGGGGAACGAGGCGGACTCGGCGGGCTCGTACATCCTGCAGGGCGCGCTGCGGCGGGTCTCGCCCGGCGGTGGTCTGCCCCCGCAGGTGAAGCTGTCGCTGTTTGGGCACATCCACCTGTGGGAGGGCCTGGACTTCGCGGCGCCGCGCACGCCCCTGCTGGTGCTGGGCAACGGCGGCACGTCGGAGGTGTCGGGCATCACGCCCGCCGCGCCGGGCACGCGCATCGACGGGGTGCCGGTGGAGGGGTTCTGGATGACGGCGGCGTTCGGATACACGGTGCTGCAGGCGTCCGGCGCCGGCTGGACGGCCACGCTGGTGCCCGTGCCCGGCACGGGCTCCGGTATGACGTGCACGGTGGGCGACGCGCAGATGGCGTGCAGGTGACAGGCTGACTCTCTCGTCCCGCGAACCTCGATCGCCGGGCCGAAAGGGCCCGGCGATCTCTTTTCCACGGAGGTGGACCATGAGCAGGAACGAGCAGACGCAGCCGTCCTTTTGAGCGGACGAGCAAGCGGCGCAAAGGCTACCCGTCCGAGACGCGGGTAAAGCGCGGGTTCCGCGCGGTGGGCGACGGCAAGGAGCTGTTGGAGAAGCTGGGCCGCAACGACCTGTGCCCGTGCGGCAGCGGACGGCGGTTTCAAGAAGTGCTGCCTGCGCGGCGGCGCGCACGACGGCTCCAACCGCCACGACTACTTTCAGGGAGTGAGGAGGACCACAATGCGCCGTATTGGCATCTTCAACCGCCGTCTTTACGAGGCCCATGCTCTGATTGCTGGAGAGGGTATCGAATTGATCGACCGGTTGGTCCAACAACTCGACCTTCGCGAGTTCCACGACTACCAGGAACGGCTGTGGACAATGCTCGCGGAGGTCGAGTACCGACTCCAGCAGTTGAAGGACCGCAACGGTGTTCGAGCGCGTCGGTGGCGACAATGGCGGGTTCGCTCTCGTGAGGCAGCCGAGAACCGAGCAATGCACGTGCTTGCCATTGAGCAGCAGGTTGATCTTTACCTTGAATTGCGGTCGATCTTGCGGCAGTTGGGGGATGCGCTCGCATGGGCTGTTCTTAGAGCCGACCCCCGTTACGTCGCGCCGCTTTTCGACGGTGGAAAGACGCACCATCTCCCAACTGGCCAAGGGGTCATCGGCCCCTTGAGCGTACTCCGCAAAGCGGCCGAAGGCAGTGCCTTTCTCGTCATCGATGCAGATCTCACGCGATGTATCGGTATCGGGGATCTCGTCGTTGTCCGAGCGAACGGGG
Organism: Longimicrobium sp.; assembly: GCF_036280135.1. GTDB lineage: Bacteria > Gemmatimonadota > Gemmatimonadetes > Longimicrobiales > Longimicrobiaceae > Longimicrobium. Next base: position 7,079 of record NZ_DASURI010000025.1, on the reverse strand, counting down.
ATTGGGCTTGGCCCATGATCTTCGAGGTGAAAACCCGGAAGATTCCTGGCGACGCGGACAATGTTGCTGTTTGGCTGATCCGTGGGAAAGCATTGTTTCCGCGCGACACGGAGATGCTCGAGCAGTTCGCCTCCGAATTCGGGTTCAGCTTTGAGCCTGAGCAGCCGCTTGATGATCGTGCGCGGCGGCAGATGGATGAGGTGAAGGTCGCGACGAAGAACGCAGCACAGTTAGTTATTGATTCCGCTAACATGCTACCGGTTCCGGTGGTTCGGCATTGGGACACGCTTCTTCGTATTACCGAGCGAGCCCGTGCGAACGGGTTTGCGTATGACATTGCGGAGCCGGGATTGGTGTATGCTGCAGCGCGCAACGTCGATGGTGACATTGGCCTTTACGAGCGGTTGCGGGAACAGTTGGCCGCATCGGGGCTCGTTGCATCTGAATGGAGAGAAACGTCAACAATGGCATACCAAGGGATAGATGAGCTATCGGCCTATGGACTTCCAATTGCCCTGTGGAAGCTCCCCTTGTGGCAGAGGCGTGACATCATCTGCGCCAATGTGATCATCTTCTGCTTTAGTGATCCATGGCTGTGGTCGAGATCCTTCGCGAAGCATGGAATCCTGCTGGAGGAAGGTTCCGACGGTGCTTGGATTCTTCGGCGAGACAGCAAGCGGATCCAGATCGATCCCACGGAAGTAAAGCGTATGAAAGTTGGCCCTGCGTTCTCAGCCTTTAGTCCGGGCAACTTTGCCCAACGTACCGCTCTTGTCTGGGATACGCTAGAAATGATGAAGGAAATCGAGGAATGCTGCTGACCATCCGCACCACGCACCAGCCGGCGACGGACCTGGGATACCTGCTGGGCAAGAACCCCGCGCGGGCGCAGACCTTCGAGCTGGGATTCGGCAACGCGCACGTGTTCTACCCCGAGGCGGACGAACGCGCGTGCACGGCCGCCCTGCTGCTGGACGTGGACCCCGTGGGGCTGGTGCGCGGCCGCGGCGACGCGGAGGGCGCCCTGGACCAGTACGTCAACGATCGTCCGTACGTGGCGTCGTCGTTCCTGTCCGTGGCCCTGTCGCGCGTGCTGCGCAGCGCCCTGGCCGGCACGTGCCGCGAGCGGCCGGAGCTGACCGAGACGCCCATCCCGCTGGAGGCGCGCATCGCCGTGCTGCCGGCGCGCGGCGGGCAGGCGCTGCTGCGGCGCCTCTTCGAGCCGCTGGGCTACACCGTCGCGGCGGATGCGCATCCGCTGGACCCCGCGCGCCCCGAGTGGGGCGACAGCCGCTACTTCACGGTCACGCTGTCGGCCGTCACGCGCCTGCGCGACCTGCTGACGCACCTGTACGTGCTGGTGCCCGTGCTGGACGGGGCCAAGCACTACTACGTGGGCGACGCCGAGGTGGAAAAGCTGCTGCGCCACGGCGAGGGCTGGCTGGCCGCGCACCCCGAGCGCGAGATGATCGCCGCGCGCTACCTCAAGCACCGCCGCAGCCTGGTGCGCGACGCCATCGCGCGCCTGGTGCAGCCCGAGGCGCCGGAGGAGGACGCGGACGAATCGCGCGACACGGAAGAGGCGGCGCTGGAGGAGCGCGTGAGTCTGAACCAGCAGCGGATGGCCACGGTGCTGGTCACGCTCCGCGCCACGGGCGCCGCGAAGGTGCTGGACCTGGGCTGCGGCGAGGGACGGCTGCTGCGGATGCTGATCGACGAGCCCGCCTTTGCCGAGGTAGTGGGGATGGACGTGTCGCATCGCGCGCTGGAGATCGCGGCCGATCGCCTGAGGCTGGACCGGCTGCCACCGCGCCGGCGCGAGCGCATCCGCCTGATCCACGGATCGCTGATGTACCGCGACCGGCGGCTGGAGGGCTTTGACGCGGCGGCGGTCGTGGAGGTGGTGGAGCACATGGATCCGCCGCGGCTGGCGGCGTTCGAGCGGGTGCTGTGGCAGCACGCGCGGCCGGCGTCCATCGTCCTCACCACGCCCAACGCCGAGTACAACGTGCGCTGGCCCACGCTCCCCGCCGGTCGCTTTCGCCACGGCGACCACCGGTTCGAGTGGACACGCGCGCAGTTCCAGGACTGGGCGGGCGGCGTAGGGGAGCGTTGGGGCTACTCCGTCCGCTTTGCCCCCGTGGGCCCGGAGGACGCGGAGGTGGGCGCTCCCACACAGATGGCCGTCTTCACGAGGAGCGACGCGCGTCCGCCCGTCGCTACGGCGGAGGGCTGATGTCGCGGAGCATCCACATGACGCGGCGTCGGTTCTCGGCGCTGCTGCGGCGGGGCGCGCCGGAGGAGCAGGTGCGCGAGGCGCTGGCGGAGCTGCGGACCAAGCACTTCGCCAAGCGCGACATCGCCCGCGAACGGCGGACGGAGGTGCATCCGCTGCCCCTGCCGCGCCTGGACGCGCTGCCGGTGCAGGTGAGGGACGTGGGGCCGCACGTGCTGCACGCGGCCTCGCCGGCGGACGTGCGCGCGGTGCTGGCCCGCCTCCCCGCGGGCACGGTGGACGGACTGGCGGGCGTGCGCCTGTCGCTGGGCCCCTTCGACCAGCGGCGCCGCGCCCGCCGCGAGGGGCTGGACCTGCCCGCCGATCCGTTCACGGGGCGGCTGGGCGTGGAGGTGGCGGACGGGATCTGGTGCGGGCTGGTGCGCGGCACCTACCGGCCGCGGCGGGCGCTGATCGACGTCTACGCACACGTCGTGGCGGATCCCACCGGGCCGGAGTGGCCGTCCTGGCGGTGGATCCTGCGGCTGGAGGCGCTCCGGACGCTCGTGCACGAGGCCGCGCATCACCACGACCACGCCTGTCGCACGGCGCGCGGCCGCTGGCGCGCCGAGGCGGGAGAACGCGCCGAGGCCTACGCCCGCGCGCGGACCGCGGAGTGGACGCGCACGGCTGTCCTTCCGTACCTGGCCGCGCGCTACCCGGACGGCGTGGAGCTGCTGCGGGCGCACGTGGCCCGCGAGGAACGAGCAAGCGGATGACGATGATGTGGGCGTGGATCGAGCGGCTGTTTCTCCGCGCGGGGTCCAGACCGGAGCCGGCGCGGGCTCCGGAAGGGGCCCCGCCACGGACGCGGGATGAGCGCGACGCGCTGTTGCTGGAATCGCTCGATGGGTTGGGCGGTCCGGGACGCGGCGCCGCCGCCATCCGGCTTCAGGAGCTCGTCTTCGCGCTGCCGATGGCGCATCGGGTGCGGGTGGACGACATGCTCCGCCAGCGCGTGGTCGTCCACGACGGATATCATGGGCTGCCGTGGCTGCGAGGTGCGGACGACGTGCGCCGCCTGGCGCTGCCCGCGGACACGGAGGCGGCGGTGTTCGGGTTGCTGGCGGGCGCGGCCAGCGGCTACGTCCGCGAGGCGGCCGTGCAGCGGCTGGCGGACGTACGCACGGGTGGCGAGCTGGCGCCCCTGCTGCTGCGCGCCAACGACTGGGTTGCGCCCGTCCGCCGGCGCGCGCAGGACGCGCTGCGCGCCCGGGTCGTGCCGGCGTACGCGCCGCACTGGATTTGCGCCATGCGCCTGGTGCTGCGGCTTCGCGAGACGGGCCGCGGCGACAACGGGCCGCTGGTGGATTCCGTGATGGACCTGCTGCGGGGTGACGACGTCCGCGCGGCGGTCCTGGAGGGGCTGTACACGCCGGACCGGGTGGGCGCCCGCGCCTGCTACACGATCCTCCTTCGCTCCGGCGCGCCGGACCTGCAGGACATCGTGTTCCGCGCGCTGGGGAGCGACGACGTGGTCGTCCGGCTGGAGGCCGCCCGCGCCGCCGCGCGGCTGGACGACGGCGCCCTCGCGGAGCTGCTGCCGTGGATGATGGCCGATCCGTTTCTGCGCGTGCGGATGACGGCCATGGAGCTCGCGGAGCGGCGCGGGCTGGCGGGCCTGCCGGAACTGGGTCGGGCGCTGCTGGACCGCTCGCCCGCGGGGCGCGCGCACGCGCGCGCCGTCGTCACCCGCGCGGGACCGATGGACTTCGCGGCGTTCTACCGAAACGAGATCCGCGCCGATTCGCCGCGGCTGGCGGAGGCCATCGCGGGGCTGGCGGAGACGGGGCGCGCGGAGGACGCGGAGGTCATCCGGCCCGCGCTGGCGCACACGCGTCCTCGCGTTCGGGTGGCGGCCATCCGCGCGCTCGCCCGGCTGGCGGGGGACCGGCACCTGGACGCGTTCCTCCTCTCGCTGGGCTCGCTCACGCCGCGCGTTTCGCGGGCGGCGGCGGACGCGCTCCGTGACCGTACGCGGCTGGTGGACGAGGCGGCGATCGCATCCGCGTTCGCCGCCGAAAGCCCGCTGCACGCGCGGGAAAACGCGCTGGAGCTGCTGGCCTGGCGCGGCAAGTGGGACGGGCTCGTCTGGATTCTCCAGGCCCTGACGGACAGCGATCCCCGCATCCGTGAGGCGGCCGGCACGCTGCTGGAGCGCTGGCGGCAGCGCTTCAACCGCACGTTCGCGCAGCCCACGTCCGCTCAGCTGGAGCGCGTCCGCACCGCCCTGCAGCCCGTCGCGAGCACACTGCCGCCGGAGACGGTGAAGTGGCTGCGCTTTGCCGCGGGGATCGGCGGATGAGCATCAAGCGCATCCGCCGTGGTCTGCCGACAGATCGGCGGATGGGAGCTGCGCGGAATTCCGCTCGCCGCCGGCTGGATGGGCGGATGGGGATCGAGCGAATCGGCTGTCGTCTGCCGGGATCGATGGATGGAAATCGACCGGATCACATGCCGTCTGCCGGAGGAGCGGCGGATGGACATCGAACGAATCACGGCCGGTCCGAGAGCGGATCGGCGAACCTGAACGGCTGACGGGGTGCGGCATCGTCGCTCCGCGGTTCGGAGAGAAAGGAGACGACGATGACGAAGAACCTGCACCTGGTGCTCCCCGTGGGCACGCAGGTCGTCACCCGGCGCGCGGTGACGACGGGGGCCGGCGTGCCCATCTGCCCCGCGGGCGCCGTGGGCACGGTGGCGGCCGCGCCGGCGGACTACCATCACGCGTACCGCGTGCGCCTGCCCAGCGGCGCGGAGGTGTCGCTGCGCCGCGACGAGCTCAGCATCCGCAAGCACGAGCAGGCCGGCGTGGTGGGCGACGCGGACGAGGTGCTGCGCGACCACGACCTGCACGCGCACGTGGTCTACCGCTGCGTCACGGGCTCGCGGGCGTACGGGCTGGAGCACGACGCGTCCGACGTGGACCTGCGCGGCGTGTACCTGCCCCCGGCGCGGCTGCACTGGTCGCTGTACGGCGTCCCCGAGCAGCTGGAGAACCCGGCCGCCGAGGAGTGCTACTGGGAGCTGCAGAAGTTCCTGGTGCTGGCCCTCAAGGCCAACCCCAACATCCTGGAGTGCCTGTACACGCCCCTGGTGCTGCACGCGGCGCCCATCGTCCAGGAGCTGCTGGCGGAGCGGCACCGCGTGCTGTCGCGGATGGTCTACCAGACCTTCAACGGCTACGTGCTGTCTCAGTTCAAGCGGCTGGAGGCGGACCTCCGCGCCAGCGGGGTGCCGCGCTGGAAGCACGCCATGCACCTGGTCCGCCTGCTCATCAGCGGCATCGCCACGCTGCGCGAGGGGCACGTGCCCGTGCGCGTGGAAGAGCACCGCGACCGGCTGCTGGCCATCAAGGCCGGCGAGACCACGTGGGACGAGGTGAACGCGTGGCGGCTGTCGCTGCACCGCGAGTTCGACGCGGCGTACGCCGCCACCCGGCTGCCCGAGCGGCCGGACTATCCATGGGCCAACGACTACCTGGTGCGCGCGCGGCACGGCGCCGTGGCGTGACGGGAGATGGGAAGGAAAGGAGGATACGGATGCGGGACGCGAGAGTGACGGACGAGGTGCGGGCGCACCCGTACCCGCTGCTGTTCGCCACGGTGAGCGGCGCGCACCTGTACGGCTTTCCCTCGCCGGACAGCGACTACGACCTGCGCGGCGTGCACCTGCTGCCGCTGGACTCGCTCGTGGGCCTGGGGCCGGGCGACGAGACGGTGGCGCTGTCGCACGTGCGCGACGGCGCCGAGGTGGACCTGGTGACGCACGACGCGCGCAAGTTCTTCGCGCTGCTGCTGCGCAACAACGGCTACGTGCTGGAGCAGCTGTACTCGCCGCTGGTCGTGCACACCACGCCGGGGCACGACGAGCTGCGCGAGATCGCGCGGGGCTGCATCACGCGCCGGTGCGTGCGGCACTACGTGGGGTTCGCGGCGGGCCAGTGGCGGCTGTTCGAAACGGAGCAGCCGCGCCGGGTAAAGCCGCTGCTGTACGTGTACCGCGTGCTGCTCACGGGCATCCACCTCATGCGCACGGGCCGCGTGCAGGCGTCGCTGCCCGCGTGCAACGCGGAGATGCGGCTGCCGTACGTGGACGAGCTCATCGCCCGCAAGACGGCCGGCCCGGAGCATTCCGAGCTGGCGGACGCGGACGTGGAGTTTCACCGGGGCGAGTACCTGCGGCTGCACGCGCTGCTGGTGAACGCGGCGGAGCGCAGCCCGCTGCCGGACGAGCCCACGGCGCACGCCGCGCTGCACGACCTGCTGCTGCGCATTCGCCTGGCACCCGCCGCCGTCGCTGCCTGACGCGCGGCGGGTGGCCACCACCCAACGGGACGGGAAGAGGATGACGGATCAACGCCGCGTGTGGACCATCGGGCTGGACGCGTGGGTGATGGAGGACGGCAACTACGGCAACTTCGGCGTGGGCGAGACCACGGAGTTCGCGCTGGAGTTCTGGGGCCGCCGCGACACGGCGCCCACGGAGCTGCGGCAGAGGGAGTGCGAGCCCCTGGACGGTCATCGCTACCGCGTCGTGGCGCCCGTGGTGTGGACGGACGGGGACATCTGGATGATCGACGTCGGCGTGCTGGCGTACGTGCTGTACCCCATCGAGGGGACCATCGAGGGGACCATCGAGGGCGAGTGGATCGCGGGCGAGATCCGGCTGCAGATCGACTGCTTTCACTACTTTCAGCAGTGGGGCCCGACCGGTGAGGTGCCGCCGGCCATCTACACGTGGCGCATCACGGGCATCCGCGAGTACAGCGCCCCCCGTCCGCCGGACGACGGCAACTACGTGG
>NZ_DASURI010000024.1:0-9447 GCF_036280135.1 Longimicrobium sp. | reverse complement strand
GACGGCGGAAACACGCGCTTTGCCGTCTACGATACCGCAGGCAGGCTCGTCACGACGCACCGGCGCGAAAACGACCGGGTGGTGTCGCCATGGCCGCTTGGCTTCGACACACGCGGCAACCTGTACGACCTGGGCTCCTCCGGTCAGGGCCGGGAGCTGATCGTACGATTCGGTCCCGGCCTGCAGCCGCTGGACACCTTCCTCCTGCCCGCGTTCGAGCTCCCGGCGTTCGAGGTGACCCACATGGAGGGCAACACGACCCGGATCGACATGATCACTGTGCCGTTCGCGGGTCTCCAGCAGTGGCGGATGGACCCGGAGGGCTTCGTCTGGGTGGGTGTGACGGACCGGTACCGCATCGAGCGCCACCGGTTCGACGGCACGGTCGATCGCGTCATCGAACGGAACGTGAAGCCGCGGCGGGTCACGCGCGAGCAGCGCAGGCGCGCCCTTGCCGGCCACGCGGACTTCGAGCGAAAGGGCGGCCGCATCGACGCGTCCCGTATCCCGCAGACGATGCCCGTCTTCCAAGGCTTCTTCTTCGACGACAAAGGAAATGTCTGGGTGATGCGCACCGGCGAAAGGAATCAGCCCAAGCCGGCGGACGTCTTCGACCGGACAGGGCGCTACCTCGGACAGGTGCTCCTGCCGACGCGCCTGCTGTCATCGCCCGCGCCGGTGGTGCGCGGCAGCCGGGTGGTGGGCGTGGTGCAGGACGAGGACCAGGTGGAGTCCGTCGTTGTCCTGCGGATCGAGAAACCGCGGCGCTGAATCGGATCTGCACGAAGCAAGGAGGCGAGGATCAACGCGCGATCCTCGCCTCCTTCCTTATCCGGCATCAGCTGGCGACGGCATCCGGGTCGGCGACGCGGGCCCCGAGCCAGACGCGCAGTAGCTCCGCGAGGGCAACGTACGCGTAGCCGAACACGAACGCGCACGTGGCGAGCAGGAGCAGCGTGCCGCCGGTGCCCTGGTGGGTCAGGTCCCCGTCCCAGGCGGCGTATCCGAGCACGCAGGCCGACAGCACGCCCGCGTATGTGAGCGGCGAGACGTAGATGGCCGTGCGGACGCTGCGCGCGTCCCTGCCCCACGACCACACCAGGAAGCCCAGCGCGAACAGCACGTACGGGATGCCGCCGATGAGCACCGAGTAGAACAGGAACATCAGCAGCGCGCCGACTGGCTGCGGGATGCGCGGCTCGGGCACCAGCGCGAGCAGCGAAAGCACGCCCGGGACGGCAAAGGGCAGCAGCAGCGCCCAGCGGTAGTAGTTCTGGATGGACATCCGCGGAAGCCTCGCGCCGAAGATCGATTTTGAACACGTTCAACCACGGGATCATGATAATCCCGGCCGCGCGGATGCGAAAGGGTTTCGTCACGGCGTGTGGATCAGCAGATTTGCGGCGTTGTACACCGGTGCGGTTCACGCTCGTCAGGATCCATCGAACGCGGGGGCAATCATGCGAAAAGCGCTTCCCATCTGCCTGCTCGTCGCCGCGGGGTGCGCGTCGGCGGGGGCGCCGGAGCCACAGGGGTTCTCCATCCGCCGGCTGTCGTCCTCCACGCCGGTCATCACCGCGGACCGCGTAAAGCATCGCCTTGTACAGGTGAGCACGGCATGCGAGACGAACGACCGTATGGCCGTGGGCGCGCCCGTGGCCCGCGCGTCCGGCACGCCGCCCACGACGCAGGCGCCGCGACGGCCGGGGGTCATGCCCAACGCGGGCACGTCCGGCAGCCTGTCGTACATCCCCAACGCCTGCCCCGTGACGGCCGGCCCGCTCGCCAACCGGAGCACGCCCGCCGTGCTGGCTGGGCCCGGGAACATTGTCCCGGTGCCGCCGCGGCCGTAGGCTGTCCGCCGGGATGAATGACAGAAAAAGGGCGAGGACCGCATCCGGTCCTCGCCCCATTTTTGTGCCCGCCGTGTTCAGCCGGCGTCCGCCGTGGCGCCGGGCGCGGCCTCGGGCGGCGGCTCGGCCGTGTCCTGCGGGTTCACGCGGTTGCGGCGCCGCGCGCGAAAAAAGGCGCGCAGCAGGTCGCCCGCCTCGTCCGCCAGCACGCCCGTGGTGAGCTGCACGCGGTGGTTGAGCCGCGGGTGCTGCACCAGGTTGGCCAGGGAGCCGCTCATCCCCGCCTTGGGATCGTGCGCGGCGAACACCAGGCGCGGAATGCGCGCCAGCACGATGGCGCCGGAGCACATGGCGCACGGCTCCAGCGTCACGTACAGCGTGCAGTCCAGCAGCCGCCACTCGCCCAATGCCTGGGCCGCGCGGCGGATGGCCACCATCTCGGCGTGGGCGCTGGGGTCCTGCAGGGTGTGCGTAAGGTTGTGCCCCGTGGCCACCACCTCCCCGCCCCGCACGATCACGGCGCCCACGGGCACCTCGCCCAGCGCTTCCGCCGCCCTGGCCTCGCGCAGGGCGTGCCGCATCCACTCCTCGTCCCGGTCCCGCAGCGCGTCGTCGCCCGTCATCGCCCAATTTGTGAAATCAACCGTTCCCCAACGCAAAGGACCCCGGCACAGGCCGGGGTCCTTGCGAGCCGCGTTCCAGCGTGGTGCGCTCAGTGCGCGCCCGTGACCACCGCCTCGGTGTGGGCCCGCGTAAAGCGGCGGTACATCCCCGTCACCCGTCCCAGCACGGTAAAGTCGTTGTGCTCGTGCACCAGGATGGGCGCGTAGCTCGTGTTGGCGGGCTCCAGCACCACCTTGCCGCCGTTGGCGAAGTAGCGCTTGACGGTGGCGTCGCCGTCCACCCGCGCGGCCACGATCTCGCCGTTCTGCAGGTCGGCCTCGTCCACGGGCTCCACGACCACGTAGTCGCCGGGAAGGATGCCCATGCCCGTCATGCTGTCGCCCTTGACCTCCAGCATGAACGCGTCGCTGCTGCCCACCAGCTTGCGGTCCAGCTCGAACGTGTCGTGCACGTCGTCGCGCAGCAGGGCCGGCACGCCCGCGGCGATGCGGCCGTACATGGGCACGTTCAGCACGCCGGGGGACAGGTTCATCCCCAGGATCTTCACCCCGCGCGAACGGCTGGCGTCGCGCTCGATGAAGCCCTTGTCGGCCAGGGACTGCAGGTGCTCGGAGACCGTCTTGGTGCTCTTGATCCCGAACCGCTTGCCGATCTCGCGGATGCTCGGCTGGTACGTGTTCTCCTTGAGGTAGTCCACAAGGTAGTTCAGGATCCTGCGCTCGATCTTGGACAGTGCCTCAGGCATGGCAGCCTCCACGGTTGGACGAGGGTTGTACTGCCTCCCCGGTAGTTTTCGGATTGGTAACGTTTTCACTGCGGCGGGAGCAGCCAGGGGGAGCCGCACGGGCCCATGCGCGTCCCCCCGCCTAAACCCCATCTCGTTTCGTCACGCGGCGATGCGCGGGGGAAACGTCCGCCGGGACCGATCGCGGTTTGTTTCCGCGTAGTCTGGCTTCGAGGCGCAACTTAGGCGCGGCCCCGACGGAAGTCAACGGTTTTGTGAAGCTTTGTGTACGGTGGCGTACCTAGGCCGCCGTTCCGGCCCCGATGCGCTCCCGCGCGTGGTCAATGCGGGCCAGCGCGCGGTCGCGTCCCAGCAGGTACACCACGTGGTCGATGCCCGGGCTGGCGGCCGATCCCGTGAGGGCCACGCGCAGCGGCTGCGCCACCTTGCCGAAGCCCACGCCCAGCCCCTCGGCGGCGGCGCGCAGGGCGCCCTCGATGCCCTCCAGCGTCCACGGCTCCACGGCCCGCAGGGCGTCGCGCACGGCGCCCAGCCGCTCCGACGTGGCGGGGTCCTTCCACTGCTTCTCCACGGCGCCCGGATCGTAGAACACCTCGTCCGTTAGGTAGACGCGCGCCTGCGCGGGGATCTCCGTCGTCTTGCGGACGCGCACCTTGATGAGCTCCAGCAGGTGCAGCAGCCAGTCGCGGCGCGTCTCCACGTCCGCCTGGGAGATCAGCCCCTCGGTCACCAGGAGGGGCGCGGCGATGGGCAGCAGCTCTTCGGCGGGCTTCTTCTCCAGGTAGCGGCCGTTCATCCACGCCAGCTTCTCCCGGTCGAAGATGGCGCCCTTCTTGTTGATGCGCTCCAGGCTGAACGCCTGCACGAGCTCGTCGCGGTCCATCACCTCGCGCTCGTCGCCGGGGTTCCACCCCAGGAAGGCGATGAAGTTGAACAGCGCCTCGGGCAGGAAGCCCTCGTCCGCGTAGTCGCCCACGGCCGTGGCGCCGTGCCGCTTGCTGAGCTTCTTGCCGTCGGGGCCCAGGATCATGGGCAGGTGCGCGAACGCCGGCACGGGCGCGCCCAGGGCCTGGTACAGCAGGATCTGCTTGGGCGTGTTGGGGATGTGGTCGTCGCCGCGGATGACGTGCGTGATGCGCATGTCGATGTCGTCCGAGACCACGGCCATGTTGTAGATGGGCGTGCCGTCCGTCCGCAGGATGATGAAGTCGTCGATGCTGGCGTTGTCGAAGCGCGTCTCGCCGTGCACCACGTCGTCCCACGCCGTGGTGCCCTCGGGGACGCGAAAGCGGATGGTGTGCGGCTCGCCCGCGTCCGCGCGCGCGTCGCTCTCCGCGGGCGGGATGGCGCGGCACTTCTGGTCGTAGCGGTACTCGTCGCCCACGGCGGCCTTCTTGGCCGCCAGCTCCTCGGCGGTGCAGAAGCAGCGGTACGCCTTCCCCTCGGCCAGCAGGCGCCGGGCCTCGGCCTTGTGGCGGTCAAAGCCGTCGGCCTGGTGGAACGGGCCCTCGTCCCAGGTAAGGCCCATCCACTTCATGCCGTCCAGGATGGTCTGCGTGCTCTCGTCGGTGCTGCGCTCGCGGTCGGTGTCCTCGATGCGCAGCACGAACACGCCGCCCAGCTTGCGGGCGATGAGCCAGTTGAACAGCGCCGTGCGGGCGCCGCCCAGGTGCAGGTAGCCCGTGGGGCTGGGGGCAAAGCGTACGCGGATGGGATCGGACATCGTCGGTCGATTGGTCGGGGCGAAGCGCCACGGCACGCGCCGAAGCGTCATGCATCACAGCCTGACAAGTTATGCAGACGTGCATGATCGTACCAGTCGGCGGACGTTCCGGCGTACAGGTAAAGGAGGATGGATCGCAAAGGCTTCCCCCCGTCTTATCCGGAACGATGGATCGCGCCGGCGGCAATCCGCGTACGCCTCTCTCCGATCCGTCGTGCGAGAGTGGAAATCGGGCGCGAACTCGGCCACATCTTTCGCATGCGATATCGAAGCTGCCGAGGTACTTTCCATCATACATCGCCTCCAATGCCTCCCCCCCTGGAGTACGGGGATGCGGAAGCCGCTTGCCTGCCTGAAAGGAAGGTCACGATGAACCGGGCGCCGATGATTCTCGCGCTGCTGGTTGCGGCCCTGGCACAGACCGCGGCCGCACAAACATCCTCGCCCGCAACGGATGCCTCTCGTTCACCCGCCGCGCCCGCGCCGGATCCGGGCGGCCCCCGCGGCGCCATCTTCGGATTCGTATACTCCGGCCGCCCGGTAGACGGGACCGGGATGCGGTGGGAGGACTATCCCGTCGTCCGCCACGTCTTTTCCGGCTCGCCGGCGGAGGCCGCGGGACTCCGGGTGGGGGATGCCATCCTGCGCGTGAACGGACGCGAGGGGACGGAGATGACGGCGTACCACGATCGCCGCGTGGGCAAGGCGTACACGCTCGTCGTGCAGCGAGGCATGCGGGAGGTGGAGGTCTCATTCACGCTGGTGGAGCCCACCTGGCCCGCCTCGGAGTGGACCCCGCCCGCTGAAACCTACTCGGCGCCCTGACCTGGGCGCCCGCACGTCCTTACCGAATGGGTCCCGGCACGATGGATCGCGCCAGTGGAGATCCGGGTACGCTCCTCCCCGGTTCGCCTTGCGGGGGCGGGAAATGGCGCGCACACTCGGCGAATCTGCAAGCGTGCGCGGCAACGGGGCGGGTGCAAGGCGCCAACCCGCGTTCAGCCGGGTGAGAAAATCCAGATCGCGTGTCCCACAGAACAGTCGGCGAGGAGAATCCGCGTAATGCGGAAGCCCTTACTTTCTTGCGCATGCAATACCCGAATGCCCGAACAACTTTCGATCCCGTACGTATCCCGCGCTTCCTTCCCCGAATCGGCAGGAATGCGCCACTCGGGTGCGATCGGGTCGACTTCGAAAATGTTAGCAGCTACGCCATTTTCTCATAGCAAGCCGTCGCAGAACGATACCCTTGCGGCCAATCCGCTACCGATCTAATGTGTCGATGCCGGCCGGCATCGTGTTCGTTCCATCATCCGTTCATTTCATTTCCGGGAGGTTTCATGAACACACTCCGCAGACTCAATGTGTCCGCCGCGCTCGTGGTGCTCGGCGGGAGCGTGTACCTGGCCACGCCGGCCAGGGCCGAGGCCGTGATGAGCTGCCCCGACCAGGAGTGGTACGCGGCGGCGGCACGGGCCAAGGAGTTCTGTGGTGGGCCGGCCTCATTTGCCGGGTACTGCGACAGCGGCGGCCAATTCGTGATCACCCAGGTTTACTGCACGAGCCCGTACTGATCCTCGCGCGCACGGCGGCCCGGGCCGAGCCCGGGCCGCCGTACGGACCTGTCGCACTTACGCTTGCCTGGAAGGAAGGTCGCGATGAACCGAGCGCCGATGATCCTCGTGCTGCTCCTTGCCGCCTGGGCCCCCGCCGCGCGCGCGCAGACCGCCGCGCCCACGACCGACGTGGCTCGTTCCATCAGCCCCACACCGACGCCGGACCCGGGTGGCCCTCGCGGCTCCAGGCTGGGATTCGTCTACTCAGGCCGGCCGGCCGATGGGAGCGGCCCCCCGCGCTGGGCGGACTACCCGGTCGTCCGCCATGTCTTTTCCGGCTCGCCCGCCCATGCCGCCGGGCTGCGCGTGGGCGATGCGATCCTGCGCGTGAACGGCCGCGACGGAGCGGAAGCCGCGGCTTATCACAACCCGCGCGTCGGCCAGACCTACAGGTTTGTCGTGCAGCGGGGGATGCGGGAGGTCGAGATCACCTACACGATCGTCGAGCCCACCTGGCCCGCCTCGGAATGGACCCCGCCCGCTGATTCCTACTCGGCGCCCTGATCCCGGGGGCGCCGCCATGTTTCCCCCCAATCCTCCCCGCGCACGCCCCTGGCGGCGCGCCACCACGTGGCTGACCGGCCTCGCGGCTCTTTTCCTCGCACTCTCCGCGGGCGGGCTGCAGGCGCAGCAGCTGCGCGGCCGCATCACCGGCCCCAACGGTGAGCCGGTAGCGGCGGCGCTGGTGCACGCCGCGTCCGCGTCCGACACGTCGCAATCGTGGACCCGCAGCGGCGAGGACGGGCGCTACGCCCTGCGCCTGCCGCCCGGCGGGCCGTGGATCGTGAGCGTGCAGCGCATCGGCTTCGCGCCGTACCGCGCCACGGTGGAGCGGGCGGACGCGGCGCACGACGTGACCCTTGCCGCGCGCGCCACGCTGCTGGACCGCGTGGAGGTGCGCGGCAGCCCGGCGGCCATCCGCAACACTCCCGGCGGCCCCGGCGGCCAGGCGTCGTCGCGCCCCGCCAGCACGCTGGAGTGGACGACGACCACGCCCGGCGACCTGGGCGAGGCCGCCCTCCTGGCCGAGGGCACCGTGCCCGTGGACGCGGGCGGCAGCGGCGTGCCGGGCGTCTCCATCGCCGGGCAGGCACCCGGCGCCAACCGCGTGACGGCGGACGGCGCGTCGTGGGGCGGCGCGTCGCTCCCGGCGGAGGGCGTGAAGTCCGTGGGCGTGGTCGCGGAGACGTACGACGTGGCCCGCGGCCAGTTCACGGGCGGGCACATCGCCGCCACGACGCACAGCGGCACGCGCGATCCCGGCGGCGCCATGCGGTTCCGGTTCGCGGGAAATCCCGGGGACTGGCTGGAGGACGCGCAGACGTCCTCGCCCGACGGGGTGCTGGGGCTGTTCAGCGGCGCGTACGGCGGGCCCGTCGGCGGGAGGCTGTTCGGCTTTACGGCCGTCCAGGCGTCGGTGCACGAGTGGGACGTGCGGCCCCTGACGGGGAACCCCGAAGGGACGCTGCGCGGCCGCGGGCTGGACCCGGATTCCGTGCGGCGCATGGACAACCTGCTGCGATCCGCCGGCCTGTCCGCGGCCGGCGAGGAGCAGGAGCGCGGCTACAACGTGGGCGGCCTGGCGCGGCTGGACTGGAAGCGGTTCACGGCGCACGACGTGGGGGTCCGGCTGGACTACCGGCGGTCCCGGCGGCCGCTGCCTCCCTCCCCCATGAACCTCACGGCCCCGGGCGGATGGAGCCGCGGCGAGGACGCCGGCGTGCTGGGCACCGTCGTGTCGCGCATCCGGACGACGACGAACGAACTGCGGGTGTACGGCGCCCGCGGCACGTCCAGCACCCGGCCGGACGAGGAGCTGCCGAGCGGGCTCGTGGGCGTGGGCGGGGACGGCGAGGGGATCGCCGGCCTGTCGTTCGGGGGCGGGCAGCAGATGAGCACGTCCTCGCGGCGCAGCCTGTTCGAGGCCAACGACGTCTTTCGCTGGACGTTCGGCGGCGGCGCGCAGCGGCTGCAGCTGGGCGGCACGTTGGGCGTGGAGCGGACGACGCTGGAGAGCGGGCCGGAGGCGTTCGGCACCTTCTACTTCCAGGACCTGCAGGCGCTGGAGGACGCGCGGCCCGCGCTGTTCACGCGGCGGCTGACGGGGCGTGACGCCGCGGCGGAATCGCGCTACGGCGCCGTGTTCGCCGGGCACACCTGGCAGGCGTCGCCGGACCTGGGGATCACCTGGGGCGTGCGGCTGGAGCACCTGGGCTACGGCGGCCGCGCGGACTACGATCCGGCGGTCGCCGCCGCGTTTCCGGGGCTGGAGCGCGGGATCCCCTCGTCGCTCGTCGCCAGCCCGCGCGTGGGCTTTCACTACGCCATCCCCCGCGCGACCGGAACCTCGTGGATCACCCTCCGCGGCGGCATTGGCCGGTTCGTGGGGCGCGTGCCCCTGGAAGGGCTGGCCCTGTCCGCGGGCGAGACGGGCGTGGAGGACCGCACGCTGGTGTGCGTGGGCGACGCGGCGCCGGCGGCGGACTGGGCGGCGCTCCGCGACCCGGCCAACGCGCCGCGGACCTGCGCCGACGGCGCCGCGGGCTCCGGCGACGTGCGGACGGCCACCGCGTTCGCCCCGGACTTCACCGCCCCGCGGCAGTGGCGCGCGTCGCTCTCGGGCGACTGGCAGCCCATCGCGCGCTTTCGCGTCGCCCTAGGCGGCACGGTGCTGCGCGGCGACGGACTGGCCACGGCGCGGGACCTGAACCTGCCGGACGCGCCCGCGTTCACGCTGGACGCGGAGGCGGGCCGCGGCGTCTACGCGCCCGCCGGGATGATCGACCCGGGAACGGGACTGGTGCCCCCGCTGGCCGGGCGCCCCCACGCGGGGCTGGGGACGGTGCGGCGCATCGGCGGCGAAGCGCGCTCCGGGACCACGCAGCT